>NZ_JBHMAU010000126.1:0-29996 GCF_042429315.1 Brevibacterium otitidis
AGATCAGCGCGGGTAGATGTCCGCTCATCATCAGGGACCTCGATGCTTATCCCCAGCACCCTTGCCCGATCGGCGTGCCCACACTCAACTCTGAAGAGCCGGTTATACCCATACTTTTCATAGAGTTGAGAAGGTCGATTACCGCCAGGATGGCGATGCATCTGTCATCTTTGAATCCTGTGTCGACTTCCGTCACGCTGACCTTCTTGACCGCCATGGTGAATCCCTATTCGACAAGAGCGTTACGTCATCGCTGGGAGAAGTGGTGCTTCGGCAGCGTGACGAAGTGTGGAAGGTCGTAAATATGGACTTCTCGGGAGATGAGTGTCTTTGAGTTGCTTCATGAGTGAGCTGATCTACATGCGTGAAGGTCGTATTAAGGGGTGGAGTAACTGATGAATGTGAGGATGTCGGGGCCTACGCTTGCGTTTGTAGCTGTGGCTATGTCGCTGCTTTTGACCGGATGTGACGGATCTGTGGAGCTGGAGCCAACGCCCTCTTTTGGATCTTCATCTAACGAGGAGTCTCCCATAGTTGTGCCGTCTGAGCCGCCGTATGAGACGGATCTAAACCTTACGGGTGCGGAGACAGATGCTGCCGAGGCCGCTTACGACGTGCTCGTGAGCTTCATCACGGCAAATAATCAAGTCATGGCAGACTCTGGGAACAATCCCGACAGAGCGCTTGTGTTCCTAGATGGGAGCCCAAGGGAGGCGCACGTCAAAGACTATGAAAGCATGCGCGCTGAGCAAGAGGTCGGAGTTGGCGGAATAACACATTCTTATCATAGAATCGATGAAGTTTTGGTTCATGAGGAGGGTGAAATAACGGTTGCCTTTAGCTCCTGTGTTGACTATAGGTACTTTGATATCGTTGATCGCGATGGTGAGTCGTTAGCTGGAGAGGATACAAGTCCAGTTATTGTGGTCCATCAGCTTGAAGGTAAGGCTGGGGACTGGGTGATTAACAAGATCGACTACACTGGAAATGAATGTGAAGGCCTGGATGAGCGCCTGGACTAAGAGTGTGGTTCCTCTTATAACAATTGTCTTGCTGTCTCTGGGCTTTGTTTCGGATCAGGTGTTTGTTGCTTTCGCGAATCCGTGTAGCTCCGAAAGTGGCCGAAGCGATTTCATAACGCGGTGTGGAAACAAAGACCGTGGGGATCCACCCAAGCCCAAACCCAAGCCCCCGCCTAACCGGGATAAAGACGGATCCGGCCGCAACGACAACGGTGGTCGTGACAACCGCGACCGTGACAACAACGCCGGTCCTCCGTCGCCACCGAGGTTCTGTATTCCGATTGAAGGTGTTCCACGAAGTAAGGCATGGGAGTGTCCGCGGCCACCGACTCCTCCGCGCGATTCCGACGACGGTGGCGGCGGCACTGAGTTTGAGGTTCCGCCTCCTCCTGACATTACGTGGGAAGAAGTCGGGGAAGCTTCGATTCCTCCATCGGAGATACTCGTGATGCCTGAGGGGTGGGGAGTGACGAACAAGCCGGTCGCCGTGTGGGCCGGTAACAGCTCTTCACGCACTGTCACGATGGAACTGGCCGGCTATCTCGTGGAGATCCGAGTGACGCCCAACGAGTATCGGTGGGACTTCGGCGACGGGAACAAGAAGACGACGACGTCTGCTGGCCGCGAGCCGCGTTACGCCCACGACGCAGACATCTCCCATTCCTACGGCGAAAGCGGGAAGTATACGATCAATCTGACGACGAGCTACATCGGTCAGTTCCGCGTCGATGGCGGTCCGTGGGAGGACATACCGGGCACTGCCGATGTTCCATCGACTCCAGTTCCCATCGATATCTACCGCTATGTCCGCTACCTCGTCGATGAGGAGTGCGAGGCCAATCCAGATGGTCCGGATTGTCCCTGAACCCGTGGAGAAGGCTGAACAGCAGGGGAGTGCCCGGTCACTTCCGCGGCTTGATGCGAACCATGCCCTCCTGGGCCACAGTGGCGAGCAGCTGACCTGAACGGGAGAAGATGCGGCCGAGCCCCAGGCCGCGCCCACCTCGGGCCGACGGTGAGGTCTCCGAGTAGAGCATCCACTCATCAACCCGCACCGGCCGGTGCCACCACATCGCATGATCGAGGCTGGCCATCCGCAGACCAGGAGTCGTCCACGTCAGTCCCTGGCGGCGCAGCACCGGTTCGAGCAGATTGAAGTCGCTGGCATAGGCGAGTGCCGCAGCGTTGAGCAGCGGGTCCTCGGGGAACGGCGCCAAGGTGCGGATCCACATCCGCTCCTGCGCGCTGGCGGCCGGGTCCGGTTCGAAGTAGATGGGCGGCTCCACCGGCCTGACATCAAAGGGCCGCTTGCGCAGCCAGTCGCGCATGAACGGAATGTCGACATCGGCGAGCAGCTCGGCGATCTGCGGGCAGTCCTCCGGCGGCGGAACATCGGCGGGGAGCTCATCACCGTGCTCCAGCCCGTCCTGCTCCTGCTGGAAGGAGGCCATCACGGACATGATCGGCTCATCGCGCTGATAGGCATGCACACGCCGTGCCGAGAACGAACCGCCGTCCCGCAGCACCTCGACACCGAAGGTGATCGGCTCGCTGACATCACCGGGACGCAGAAAGTAGCCGTGCAGCGAATGGATCGGGCGCGTGGCATCGACAGTCTGCCCGGCGGCCATAACGCACTGTGCAAGGACCTGCCCGCCGAACACCCGGCCGTCGGGCTTGTACTGGCTGCGCCCGCAGTAGAACTCCGTCTCCCGGGTGCCGGGAATAGGGTCAGCCGGGGTCAGCTGCAGCAGATCGACGAGCTGCGCTACATTCTGTTCGACATCCACGACGTCCTCCTTGCTCGGCTCCAACCGGATGTCGTCACCGGCCACAGCCAGCATTCTACGCGGGTCGCTCACCTGCACATCCGCCGCCATGCCGCAGACCGCCAGCCGGCGTGCTCGGGTTCGTGCACCGGTGGCAGAATGGGGACATGCCCGAAACCCTGTCCAACCCGCTGCTGTCCGGCCCCTTCGCCCGCGTGCTCATCGAACTGCGCTGGGGCGATATGGACGCCTACGGCCACGTCAACAATGTCACCCAGCTGCGCCTGCTCGAAGAGGCCCGCGTGCGTGCCTTCGGCTCACCGACAGCCGACCGGGACGCTTCCGCACCCGCCGGCATTCCCGGAGCAGGCGAGCCCGTGCAGGGAACGGCCTTCCCCGCCGTCCTCGGAGAGGCCGCCGGCACCACCGATCTGCTCGTGTTCTCCCACCGCATCGAGTACCGGCGGCCCATCAGTTTCCGCACCGGCCCCGTCGCCGTCGACACCGTCATCTCCGGGCTGACGCCAGCGACGATGGAAGTCGGCTACACGATCGGCGAACCTGACGGCAGCGAGATCTACACGCTGGCCGAAACGACGATCGCCTTCGTCGACAGCGCCACCGGACGCGCCCGCCGCCTCACCGACGCCGAGGCGGCAGCGATCGAACCCTTCGTCACCGATCCGGTGCCGCTGCGCCCAGTGCGCAACCGGCGCTGACACCTCCGACCACCATGCAGACCACCACAAGTATCCGCCTGGCAGAAACCCAGGCGCTGACGGACTGGGAGACCTTCGCCTCCCGCGCACACCGCATCGACGAAAGCGGCGCCATGCGCCTGAGCGCCACCGGCGATGTCCTCGTCGTCTCCGTCGCGCCGCTCTACCCGCACGGCCTGGGCGATGCGACCCCGCTGACCGTGGGCACGCGCATGTTCCGCCTGTCCGACACCGGTCTCGACGGCCTCGACGTCGTCGTGCCCACGGTCGCGATCTGCGACCGCTTCGCCCGGCTGCGCAGCACCGGAGAAGAATCCATGCCGATCCCACCGCAGGAGATCCAGGTCGCCTGGGCCGGCATCGCCCCTCCGCGCGGACCCTGGATGCCGGTCGGCGAGCTGGCTGATGCTGAGCTCATCACCGCCGCCGAGGCGGGGATCGCCGAGGTGGCCGCCGGAACTCCCCAGATGGCTGGCATCCATGCGGTGACCGGGCTGCGCCGGCGCGTCTGGGGTCGGCCGCTGCCGGGTGCCTTCGAAGATCGGCTGCCGGCAGCAGTGGCGTTCGCGATGTACGGACTGGGCTTCGCCCACCCAGCCGGGATGACGAGCGTCTTCGAAGCACCCGGCTGGCTGCGCCTGAGCTCTCCGCGCGGTCATGTGCTCACACGCGGGCGCGGGGATCGGACCGCCTAGGACTCGGCCGCCGGTGCCTCAGTCCGTGGGAGTCAGCGGCCCCAGGCTGGTGCGCGGCGGTTCACCGGGCTCATCGAAGCGGTTGACCATCGCTGTTGCGGCGCGTTCGAAGTAGTCCCAGATCATCGTGTCGTGCAGCGGCGGCAGCGCCAGCTCATCCAGCGCAGTGCGCATATGCCGCAGCCAGTGTTCCCGCGCCTTCGGCGTCACCGGATACGGGCTGTGCCGCATCCGCAGCCGAGGATGCCCACGCTCCTGCGAATACGTCGTCGGACCCCCGAAGTACTGCTCCAGGAACGTCTGCAGCCGGTGCTTGGCACCGTCGAGCTCCTGGCCCTCCGGGTACATCGCGATGAGGTACTCATCGGCAGCAACCTCGCGGTAGAAGGCATCGACGAGGCGGCCGAAGGCCTCATGACCGCCGATGATCGTGAACAGAGTATCCGGGCGTTCAGTAGTCACGCATCGATCCTATGAGTCATCGCGCTCAGGCCGCGAACTCTGCTGAGTGATGCCGAGCTCACCGCGCTGCCCGCTCGTCTCATCCGGCACCGTGCTGGCCGGCAGCGGCTGCTCGTCGTCCTCCTCATCGCTGAGGCTCACCGTCGCCGAGGCGGTCGAACCGTTCGTCTGGGTGCGCACCACGGTCTGCTGGGCGAGCGGGATCCGGATGCCCTTCTCATCCATCATGCGCTTGACGGTGCCGCGGAAGGCACGGGCGATCGCCCACTGCTCATTGGGTTTGGTCTTGATGAAGGTGCGGATCGTCATCGCCTCGCCGGTGAGATCCTGCACTCCGAGGATCTCCGGATCTTCCAGGATCGACAGCGCGTAGTTCGGGTTCTGCCGCAGTTCGGCGACGGCGTCTTCGATGATGCCGTTGAGCACATCGGGATCCGAATCGTAGGGCACGGCGATGTCCATGACTGCGCGCGCCCAGCCCTGCGACTGGTTGCCCACGCGCAGGATCTCACCATTGCGCATGTGCCACAGGGTGCCGTCGATGCCGCGCACCTTGGTCGTGCGCAGACCGACCTCCTCAACGGTGCCGATCGCCTCGCCGAGGTCGACGGTGTCGCCGATGCCGTACTGGTCCTCGACGACGATGAAGAATCCGGACAGGTAGTCCTTGACGAGCTCCTGGGCGCCGAAGCCGATCGCCACACCGGCGATGCCGGCCGAAGCCAGCAGCGGGCCGAGATTGAAGTTGAGCTCCGTGAGCACCATCATCACCGTGAGCGTGGCGATGACGATCGTCGCGATCGATGACAGCATCGAGCCGACGGTCTGCGCGCGCTGCGCCCGGCGGGCCTTGGCGATCGCGTCATTGCCGTTGAGGCGCGGGATCTCCTCGCCCTTCTGCTGGCGGCGGTTCTGCGCAGCCGTGGTGCCGTCGGCGATCTTCGCGGAGAACTTCCGGATGATCTTGCGCGCGATGAGGTTGAGGATGATCGCGGCGACGATGATGATGGCGATGCGCAGCGGAGTGCCGAGCAGCCACATCCAGTCGAAGCTCGTCGTCTTCTCAACGGTGTCGTTGACGGCGTCCTTGATCTGATCTGCTGGTGGCGTCGTTGAAGTGGTCATACCGGCAGCAACCTTAGACGCCGGACCTGAACGGCCAGTCAGAACCGACCCGGTTCTGCTGGGCACTGACTGAGGACTCGGCGTGGCGCTCACCACACCGCACCGTGTTCAGCGTTCTGCACGGCGCTGCAGCCTGTTGCCTCAACGGTCTGCCTCAGGCCTCAGAGTCCGGAGACTCAGAACGCTGCGTCTCAGCCCCCTGCGTCTCAGAGTCCTGTGCCTCAGCATGCTGCGCGGCTGTCTGCTGGGCGCGCAGATCGCGTTCGGCGTTGTCGAGGTTCTCGCCCATGAGCCGCAGCAGACCCTTCGGGGCGGCCGGATGCTCGGCCAGCCACTGCCGGGTCTGCTCGACCGCCTCGGGCGCGGCCGGCGGGTACAGACGCAGGGTGAGCGTCTGCGCGATCTCCAGGGTGCGGGACTCCCACCAGCCGGTGACGAGCTCGAAGTACTCGCCGGCGAAGCTGCCGATCGGCGCCTCGGCCGGCAGCAGCGTGCCGTCAGCCTGCTGCAGACCGATGGGGAACCCGAGCGCCATGGCCGCGACGACCGCGTTGGGCAGACTGCGGTCGTCGACAAGCGCGCGGAACGCCTGGGACTTCGCCGCTGCCCTCGGCATCGCCGCGCGCGCGGTGCAGGCCTTGTTGCGTCCCATCGCCGTGTTGTCGGCCGCCTGCTCCCGGTCGATCTCTGCCGTGTCGAGCCGGCCGCCTGCTCCCGGTCGATCTCTGCCGTGTCGAGCCGGCCGGCAGCTGCCAGCGCGACCACCAGCATCCAGCGCAGATCCGTGTCGATGGTGACTCCCTCGACCGGTACGCTCTGCGAGCTGAGCATCTGGGCGACCCGGTCGAGCTGATCACTCGATTCGGCCATTTCAGCGAAGGCGATGAGGAACTGCAGCTGGCTGTCCGAACCGGCCGGCGCGGCATGCAGCAGCTCCCACAGATCAGCGGCGAACCGGGTGCGGGCATCCGAGCGCAGCGCCGGAGGCAGGAACCGGGTGATCGCGGCCTTGGCCTGACGCAGCTGCGCGTGCAGACCTGCCGAATGGGTGATCGACCCGGCGCGCTCACCGACGAGCCGCAGATACTCCTGGGCCGGCAGCTCACCGTCGCGGACCATGTCCCACACAGTCGAGAAGACGAGCAGCTGGGTGAGGGAGTCCTCGAAGCCGGAGGCATGGGCGATCGCATTGCGCAGGCTCAGCTCATCAAGGCGGGTCTTGGCATAGGTGAGGTCGCCGTCGTTGACGACAATGATGTCCGGGCGCGACGCCGCATCAGCGGCGACCGGCACCTCGGCGACGGGACCGTCGAGGTCGATCGTCTGCAGATCAGTGCGCACCACCCGACCGTCGGCGGTGATGTCATAGCTGCCGACCGCCAGGCGGTGCGGGCGCAGCGAGGGCACCGGCCGGCCCGGCAGCTCGACGGCCTCCTGAGTGATCGCCAGGCGGGTGAGCGTCCCGTCTACGTCGGTCTCGACGAGCGGACGCAGCAGGTTCATGCCGGATTCCTCCAGCCACAGCTGCGACCAGGTGCGCAGATCCCGGCCCGAGGTGGCCTCCAGCTCGGTGAGCAGATCGCCGAGTTCCGTGTTGGCCCAGGCGTGGGCGCCGAAGTACTGCTTGACGCCGGCGAAGAACTCCTCGCGGCCCACCCAGGCGACCAGCTGCTTGAGCACCGCAGCGCCCTTGGCGTAGGTGATGCCGTCGAAGTTCACCTCGACGTCGAAGAGGTCCTCGATCGGCGCGACGATCGGGTGGGTGCTCGGCAGCTGATCCTGCTGATAGGCCCAGGCCTTCTCCACTGTGGCGAAGCTCGTCCACACATCGGCGAACTCGCTGGCCTCAGCGGTGGCCAGCGTCGAGGTGAACTCGGCGAAGGACTCATTGAGCCACAGATCGTTCCACCAGCGCATCGTCACGAGGTCCCCGAACCACATGTGCGCCAGCTCGTGCAGGATCGTCACGGCGCGCGACTCGACGGTGCTGCGCTTGGGACGGGAGCGGAAGACATAGTCCTCGACGATCGTCACCGCGCCGGCGTTCTCCATGGCGCCGGCATTGAACTCCGGGACGAAGAGCTGATCGAACTTCTCGAACGGGTACGGCGTGTCGAAGAGCTCCTCGAAGAAGGCGAAGCCGGACCGGGTGAGTGCGAAGATCTCCTCGGCGTCGACATGCTCGAACAGCGAGGCACGGGCGTAGACGCCCAGCGGCACCTCCTCGCCGTCGGAGCTGCGCAGCGAGGAATGGGCCGACTTGTACGGCCCGGCGATGAGAGCGGTGATGTACGAAGAGATCGGGGGAGTGGGAGCGAACTGCCACAGGGCCATCGCCGGGGCGTCGATGCCCAGCCGGGCGAGCACCTCGGCGGGGTCCCCAGCGACAGGGGTGGGGGAGTTCGACACCACGGTCCACGCCTCGGGAGCGACGACGGTGAAGGAGAAGGAGGCCTTGAGATCGGGCTGTTCGAAGACGGCGAAGACGCGCCGGGCGTCGGGGACCTCGAACTGGGTGTAGAGGTAGGTCTCGTCATCGACCGGGTCGACGAAGCGGTGCAGGCCCTCACCGGTGTTCATGTAGAAGAAGTCGGCGTCGATCGTCAGCTCGTTCTCCGGCGCCAGGCCCGGCAGCTGGATCCGGGCGGTGTCGACGTGCTCGTCGACCGGCAGCTCCTCGCCGTTGAGCTCGATGCGATGCACGCGCGCGGTGATCGCATCGATGAATGTCGAATCGGCGCTGTCGGCGGTGAAGCGCACCGTTGTCACCGACCGGAAGGTCTCGCCCTGCCCGTCGAGGACAAGGGTGATCTCATACGAGGTCACCTGCAGCTGAGCGGCCCGCTCGGCGGCTTCGGCGCGGGTCAGGTTGTGCTGTGCCACGAAAGGGCCTCCCGGATGTCGACAGACGGAATGATCGGACTACGTTCATTGTTGCATGAGGGGCAGACGCGCTGAGCGCGATCCCAGCCCGCCTCATGCACATCCGGCCGCCCCGCGCGGCCCGCACCGACGGAAGGACTCTGATGAGCACGCAGACACTCGATTTCTGGTTCGACGCCACCTGCCCCTGGGCCTGGATGACCTCGCGCTGGGCGCTCGAGGTGGAGAAAGTCCGCGACGTCAGGGTCGCTTTCCATCCGATGAGCCTCTCGGTGCTCAACGAAGGCCGTGAGGAGCTGCCAGAGGACTACAAGGAGAACATGAAGCTCGCTTGGGGCCCGGCTCGCGTCGTCACTGCCGCGATGGTCGAACACGGGCCCGAGGTGCTCGCCGACCTCTACACTGCCCTCGGCACCCGGATCCACAACGAGGGCCGCCGCGACTTCGAGGAGGTGATCCCCGCCGCGCTCGCCGAAGCCGGTCTGCCTGCTGAGCTCGCGCACGCTGCGCACACCGACGCCTACGATGCTCAGCTGCGCGCCTCGCACAAGGAGGGCATCGACAAGGTCGGTGAGGACGTCGGCACTCCGGTCATCTCCCTGGGCGATGTCGCCTTCTTCGGCCCGGTCGTCAGTCCCGCTCCCAAGGGCGAGGCTGCCGGTAAGCTGTTCGATGGAGTGCTGGCCGTTGCGAGCACCGACGGGTTCTTCGAGCTCAAGCGCACCCGCACGGTCGGCCCGATCTTCGACTGACTGACACCTCGGGAAGGGGCAGGCAATGAGAGTTCACCTGGGCACCGATCACGCCGGATACAAATTCAAGGAAGCGCTCAAACAGCATCTGGGGGAGCAGGACTATGAGGTCGTCGACCACGGCGCACACGAATACGACGCCCTCGATGACTATCCGGCCTTCTGCATCGCCGCCGCCGAGGCGGTGGTCACCGACAACGCCGGAGGCACCCCCGCACTGGGTGTCGTCATCGGCGGCTCGGGCAACGGCGAGCAGATGGCAGCCAACAAGGTCGCCGGTGCCCGCGCTGCGCTGGCATGGAATCCGGAGATCGCCCGGCTGGCCCGCCAGCACAACAACGCGCAGATCGTCTCGATCGGCGCGCGCCAGCACTCCGAGGCGGATGCGCTGGCGATCGTCGATGCGTTCCTCACCGAGCCGTTCTCCGGTGATGAGCGCCATGAGCGCCGCATCGGCATCATGGCCGCCTATGAGAACGGCGAGACCATCTGAGGCTGACGCCTGCTGAGACTGCGCACTGAGCCCGTCTGACCGTCCTGGTCCGGCGCGCTCAGTACCAGAACACCGGCAGCGCGCCGGGATGGTGGGCGTGGACGATGGTGAGGAAGACGATGAAGTCGAAGAGCAGGTGTACGCAGATGGTGTACGGCAGCGACTTCGTGCGCGTGAAGATGAGCGCCTGGACGAGCGCGAAGGGGATGGTGAGCACCGGCCCCCAGGCCTGGTAGCCAAGCTCCCACAGGAAGGACACGAAGATCACCGAGGTGAGCACATTCGCCGTCCAGAACGAGAAGTGCCGGTACAGCAGGGTGAAGACGGTGCAGATGAAGAACAGCTCATCCCAGATGCCCACGGCATTGACGCCGAGGAACAGCCGGATGATCTCGCTGGGCGTCGCCACAGCCGGCCAGTTGGTGAAGACGCCGGAGCTGATGAAGTAGCGCGGCAGGATGAGCCAGCCCAGGAAGAGCACGATGAACAGCCAGGACCATTCGAGCTTCGACCACGGCTGGCCGATCCGGCGCGGGAACCGGACACTGTGGTCGCGGTAGACCCACCGGCTGATGGCGTAGGGGATGAGGACCGCCCCGGAGAGCACGGCACCCATGAGTGCGATGTTGCCCCATGAGATGTCGGCCTTGAGCGAGATCGTCGAGATGAGGCCGAGCGCCAGGCAGATGAGCAGCACATCGCGGCCGAGTGCCCGGTCGACCGCCCACGCACCCAGCAGTCCCGCCGCCAGCGGCAGATATCCCCATGCCGATTCGAAGCCGAAGAGCAGCACCGCAGCCGCGGCGACACAGGCAACCGACGCAGTGGCAGGACTGAGCGCACGATGATGGCGCGGAGCAGCGGTGAACACCGCTGGCAGGAAGGAGGCTGGCTGGCTCACAGAGCTCATTGTGCCAAAGGCCCTGCAGTCGCAGGTCCTGGCGCCTGGCGGGTGCGGGAACGAGAAACCGCCGGCCCACGAGTGGACCGGCGGAAATCGGAGGGGATGACGGGAATCGAACCCGCACTATCAGTTTGGAAGACTGAGGCTCTACCATTGAGCTACATCCCCAGTGCGCCCGTGTGAGCGCTCTAGAAATGTTAGAACAGATCAGCTCCGAATGCAAAGCGAGACGCGCGCTCGCCGGACGGTCCTGACACGGTGACAAGCGCGGATCTGAGACCGTCGGCACCGGCGCTGCGGATTAGGAGAAAGACCGCGCTGACGGCTACAGTAGAGTCTCGTCGAGCCGGGGTGTGGCGCAGCTTGGTAGCGCATCTGCTTTGGGAGCAGAGGGTCGCAGGTTCGAATCCTGTCACCCCGACGGAACGAAGTGCCGCGGGACTCTCGCGGCACTTCGTGTATTCAGCGCTCCCAGCCCCGGCCTCAGCGGTAGTGGATGCGGGCACCCTGGCTGCGTGTCCACGTGATGTAGCCGCCTTGGAAGTGCTGATACGCCCCGCGCGGCGAGGTGAGCGGCCGTTCATCGGTCGTCGGCAGCCTGAGGTCGCTGCGCTCCCAGCCGAGGCCCCTCCACGTGTTGCGGATCGCCCCGCCCATTGTGTGCGTGCCGGTATCCGGATGGGTGACGATCGTGCCGCCCTGGAAGTTCTGGTAGTCCGCCTGCGCCCGGTGGCGCATCCGCACCTGATCGCTCGTCGGGTAGCCCAGCGGCCCGCGCTCGTACTTCTGGCTGGCCCACTTGCGCTGGATCTGCCCGTCGCGGCGTGTGAAGTGCGCGCCGGAGGACCGCGACCAGTGCACCGAGCCGTTGGCGAAGCGCTGATAGGCGCCGGCCGGTGCGGTGAGCTTCCGCTCATTCATCACCGGCGCGCCGGTCGTCGACCTGTGCTTCGCATAGTAGTGGCCGATCGCCCCAGCTCACCGTGTAGATCGACTCCAGCTGTTTGGCGGCGCTGCTGCGGATTGCAGCCATCTGCCCGTACAACCCGTTGCCGGGGCACTCGGTGTAGCCGGTGTCGCGGTGTGCGAAGATCCGCGGCAGCGTCACCTTCTGCCCCTTCCTGTACTTCGCATCCCCGCCCTGCGAGGTCAGCGTCACCGAGCTCTTGGGGTCGTAGCCCCAGGTGGCGGCCTGCCAGGCACCCAGCCGGCCGAGCGCGTCGATGGCCGCCTTGGGAGCCGGCGAGCTGTACGTCCCCATCACCGAGACCCCGAAGGTGTCAGTGTTGAATCCGGCGGCGTGGGCGCCGATAACCGACTCACTGTGGCTGCCTGTCCGGCCCTGATAGACCCCGCCGAACTTGTCGATGAGCATGTTGTAGCCGATGTCGCACCAGCCCAGGGTCTGCGTGTGGTACCTGAGGATGCCGCGCAGAATGCCGGGCACCTGCGCCTTCGAATAGTCGGTGGCGCCGGCAGTGTGATGGACGGTCATCGCCTGCACCCGTCCGGGGGAGATGTCGATGCTGCACTTCCTCAGCGATTCATCAGCACCCCACTGCTTGCGGGTGACATAGGACAGGGTCGGTCCCGCTGCGGCCGCTGCCGGTGCTGCCGCAGCCGAGGCGGTGCGCGCGACGCTCGCATCGGCTGCGGTCGTCTTCGTTGTTGCGGTGGCGACCTGCGCATCGGCGGCGCTGTGCTGGGTGCGGAACTCCACCTCGGCGTCGTCACCGACGATGACCGGCTCCGTGCCGGCCTGCGCCTGGGCCGCCTCGCCGGTGCCCGGCTCCGGGCCGTCACTGGCGGGGTCGAGCTCCTGCCAGACCGACCAATCCGGGGAACCGGCCGCACGGGAGCGGTACTCGACGGTTCCCGGATCGACACCGGCATCCCAGCTGACACCGAGCACCGCGACCTCGGCATCGTCGAGATCGACGTCGACGAGGGCCTTCGCGCTGTCATCGAAGGTGACCTCAGTGGTCTCGACATCCTGCGGCTGCTGGCTCGGCGCCTGGGACGGCGCAGCACTCGGCGCAGCGCCCGCATCTGCTGCGGGGCTCGCATCCGCTGATGGGGACGGCGCCGCTGGCGGATCAGCCGCCTCGTCGCCGGTCAGTGACGGCTCCTCACCGCCGGTGAGCGCCGGCGCTGCGGGATCGGTGCCGGGGCCAGGCTGCGCTGCGGCGGCAGTAGCTCCGGTAGTGGTGAGAGCGAGGACGAGGAACGATGCTGCGAGCCGCTGGCGCATGACTGACCTTCTCATCAGGGCGCGCAACGCTGCGCGCCAATGGCCGGCTCAGGAACGATTGCCGTTGGCCCTCGTTCTAGTGCCGCGCATGCGCACGCCGATACCCCTCATCGCTCCCAACCTGTGGACAGCGCGCGAATCCGGTCCTCGCACCTTTGCATCGGCGGCCGCGCCCGTCCAATGTGCAAAACGACGGCCTCCATGACTAAACTGGAGAGCTGTGCATTGCCCCGCTGACTGCGCGGCGATGAGACCACTGACTTCGGCGGATCGCATCCGCTGACCCCATACGTCCGAACGAGAGGTACATCGTGAAGAGCTCCGTCGCGAATCTCGACCCGACTCGGGTCAAGCTCAGCGTTGAAGCGCCTTATGCCGAACTCAAGCCGAGCATCGACGAGGCATACAAGGAGATCTCCAAGCAGATCACCGTCCCCGGCTTCCGCCGCGGGAAAGTTCCGGCCCGCATCATCGACCAGCGCGTCGGCCGCCCGGCGGTCCTGCAGGAAGCCGTCAACAACAGCTTGGACGACTTCTACCGCCAGGCCCTGAGCGAGAACGACGTGCGCCCGCTCGGCACTCCTGAGGTCGAGGTCTCCGAGATCCCCGGACTCGACGGCACCGAAGAGGGCAACCTCGTCTTCAC
Organism: Brevibacterium otitidis; assembly: GCF_042429315.1. Classification (NCBI taxonomy): domain Bacteria; kingdom Bacillati; phylum Actinomycetota; class Actinomycetes; order Micrococcales; family Brevibacteriaceae; genus Brevibacterium; species Brevibacterium otitidis. The sequence goes on from NZ_JBHMAU010000126.1 coordinate 13,722, forward strand.
CGTCGAGGTCGACTGCATGCCGAACATCGAGCTGCCGGCCTACGACTCCATCGAGGTCGAGGTCGACACCTACGAGATCACCGATGAGGACATCGACAAGGAGATCGACGCGCTGCGCGCCCGCTTCGGCACGCTCAACGAGGTCGACCGCCCGGCCGCTGGAGGCGATTTCGTCACCATCGACCTGACCGCCAAAGTCGACGGCGAGGTCATCGACGAAGCCACCGACATCTCCTATGAGGTCGGCGCCGGCACCATGATCGACGGACTCGACGATGCGCTCCTCGACCTGTCCAAGGACGAGGAGACCACCTTCAACACGACGCTGGCCGGCGGCGAGCACAAGGGCGCCGAGGGTGTCGTCACCGTCAAGCTCAACGCCGTCAAGGAGCGCGTGCTCGCAGACGCCGACGACGACTTCGCTCAGATGGCCTCCGGTTCGGACACCATGGACGAGCTGCGTGAGGAGACCCGCGAGAACGTCGCCAAGCAGAAGGAGCTCGAGCAGAGCGTCGACGCCCGCGAGAAGGTGCTCGACGCACTCCTGGAGACCGTCGAGCTGCCGCTGCCGGAGAAGTTCCTCGCCGAGGAGGTCTCCCGCCAGGCCGAAGCCGCCGGTGTCGAGGAAGGCGATGAGCGCTACCAGGAGGTCCAGGACGAGACCGCCAAGGCTGTGCGCACCCAGTTCCTGCTCGACGCGATCGCTGAGAAGGAAGAGGTCGAGGTCTCCCAGGCCGAGCTCATCGAGTACATCATGGCGATGGCCCAGCAGTACGGCATGCAGCCCCAGGAGTTCATCCAGATGCTGCAGTCCTCCGGCCAGGTGCCGGCCATCAGCGGAGAGGTCGCCCGCCGCAAGGGCCTGGCTGCTGTCCTCGCCGAGGCGAAGGTCGTCGACACCGACGGCAATGTCGTCGACATGACGAAGTTCGTCACCCCCGAAGGCGAAGACGCCGAGGCGGAGGCCGACGCTGATGACAGCGACGCCGACGTGGCTGACGACGCTGAGACCGAGGCTGAGGCTGACGACGCTGAGGACGAGAAGCAGGACTGACCTGCGTGAAGCACCCTCGAGACAGGGCGGGCACGGGAAACCGTGTCCGCCCTGTGTCGTTGCCGGTGAGCGCGCCTCTGCGGCGCACATATGCTGAGGGCGAACACGACGCGAGCCGGGACTAAATCCCGCATGCCGCGGGTTAGAGTCCAGTAAGGCATGGAACCGAACCACAGGAGTGACACGTGATGACACACGAGTACGCCTCCCAGCCGGTCGCGCAGGAGAAGCCGACAGGACTGGGACTCGACGATCACATCTTCAACCGGCTGCTCAAGGAGCGCATCATCTGGTTGGGTTCAGAGGTGCGTGACGACAATGCCAACGCCATCTGCGCGCAGATGATGCTGCTGGCTGCTGAGGATCCCGAACGCGACATCTGGCTCTACATCAACTCGCCGGGTGGTTCGGTCACCGCAGGCATGGCGATCTACGACACCATGCAGTACATCAAGCCGGACGTCGGTACCGTCGCCATGGGCATGGCCGCTTCGATGGGCCAGTTCCTGCTGTCCTCGGGTGCGAAGGGCAAGCGCTATGCCACCCCGCACGCCCGGATCCTCATGCACCAGCCGCTCGGCGGCATCGGCGGCACCGCCACGGACATCAAGATCCAGGCCGAGCTGATCCTGCACATGAAGAAGCAGATGGCCGAGCTGACCGCCCAGCAGACCGGCAGGTCGCTGGAGCAGATCCTCAAGGACAACGACCGCGACCACTGGTTCACCGCCGATGAGGCGCTCGACTATGGCTTCATCGACAAGGTCATCACGAAGTCCGATGACCTCGACGGCCAGACCTCGCTCAACGAAGCCTAAGGAGACAGAGATGACTCGTATCGATCCCTGGAGCACCGCCGGCGCAATGCCGACCTCGCGCTATGTCATGCCGCAGTTCGAGGAGCGCACTCCCTACGGCTTCAAGCGGCAGGATCCCTACACCAAGCTGTTCGAGGACCGCGTCATCTTCCTCGGCGTGCAGGTTGACGACACCTCCGCCGACGATGTCATGGCGCAGCTGCTCGTCCTCGAATCGCAGGACCCTGACCGCGACATCACCCTCTATATCAACTCGCCGGGCGGTTCGTTCACCGCGCTGACCGCGATCTACGACACGATGCAGTACATCAAGCCGGAGATCCAGACAGTCTGCCTCGGCCAGGCCGCCTCGGCTGCGGCTGTGCTGCTGGCCGCCGGCACTCCCGGCAAGCGCCTGGCGCTGCCGAACGCCCGCGTGCTCATCCACCAGCCGGCTATGCAGGGGCAGGGCCACGGCCAGGCTTCGGACATCGAGATCCAGGCCGCCGAGGTGCTGCGCATGCGCACCTGGCTGGAGGAGACGCTGGCCAAACACTCGAACAAGTCTGCCGAGCAGATCTCCAATGACATCGAGCGCGATCTGTTTCTCACCGCCGAGCAGGCCAAGGAGTACGGACTGGTCGACCAGGTGCTGTCCTCGCGCAAGAACGCCTGACAGGCTCAGCGCAACCGCGCGCTGCGCCCATGACTGCCGGCCCGCCCTCGCCTTGGGGTGCGGGCCGGCAGCGTCTGCGGTCCGGTCCGCCTCGCCCGCCCGCTCCCGAGGCGCCGGCGCGGTTCGTGCCGACACGCGCCGGGCGTGGTCGCAGGCGATGTCCGTGCCGTGTGACATGCTGTTGAGGTACTGAACAGAAGCGGGTTACGCTGAGACCGTGTGCCCCTTGGAAAGGTTGTGACCGTGGCGCGCAAGAGCGATAGTGCAGAGCTCCTCAACTGCAATTTCTGCGGCAAGTCGCAGAAGCAGGTACGCAAGCTCATTGCCGGTGGCGGTGTCTACATCTGCGATGAGTGCATCGGACTGTGCAATGAGATCATCGAAGAGGAGCTCAACCAGCCGCTGGCGGAGACCGAAGAGACCGAGCTGCCCAAGCCGCAGGAGATCTTCGACTTCCTGCAGGAGTACATCGTCGGTCAGGAAGCGGCCAAGAAGGCTCTAGCCGTCGCCGTCTACAACCACTACAAGCGCATCCGCGCCTCCCGCAGCCTCGATGACGACGACATCGAGATCTCGAAGTCCAATATCCTGCTCGTGGGCCCGACCGGCTCAGGCAAGACCTATCTCGCACAGACCTTGGCGAAGAAGCTCAACGTGCCCTTCGCCGTTGCCGATGCCACGGCGCTGACAGAAGCCGGCTACGTCGGTGAGGATGTCGAGAACATCCTGCTCAAGCTCATCCAGGCCGCTGACTTCGATGTCGAGCGCGCTCAGACCGGCATCATCTACATCGACGAGATCGACAAGATCGCCCGCAAGGCTGAGAACCCGTCGATCACCCGCGACGTTTCCGGTGAGGGCGTGCAGCAGGCTCTGCTGAAGATCCTCGAAGGCACTCAGGCGTCCGTGCCGCCGCAGGGTGGGCGCAAGCACCCGCACCAGGACTTCATCCAGATCGACACGACCAATGTGCTCTTTATCGTCGCCGGAGCCTTCGCCGGCCTGGAGGAGATCATTTCGTCTCGCGAGGGCAAGCACGGCATCGGATTCGGTGCGATGCTGCAGTCGAAGAACGACGATGAGGACATCTACAGCCAGATGCTGCCCGAGGATCTGCTGAAGTTCGGGCTCATCCCGGAGTTCATCGGCCGTCTGCCGGTCATCGCCACCGTCTCCAACCTCGACCGCGACACGCTCATGACGATCCTGACCGAGCCGCGCAACGCCCTGGTCAAGCAGTACCAGCGCATGTTCGAGTTCGACAATGTCGAGCTCGAGTTCGAGCAGGTGGCGCTCGAGGCGATCGCCGACCTCGCGCTGCTGCGCGGCACCGGTGCACGCGGACTGCGCTCCATCATGGAAGAGGTCCTGCAGCCGGTCATGTTCGACGTCCCCAGCCGCGATGACGTCGAACGCGTCGTCATCACCAAGGACGTTGTCGACTCCAACGTCGCCCCGACCATCGTGCCGCGCAAACAGACACAGGCGACCCGCCGCAAGAAATCGGCCTGAGCCACGCGCTCAGGGCCCCACGCGCTCAGGCTGCAGAGTCAGGCTGACACGAACGATCCCGGCCTGCCGGGTGGGCGAAGCCGGGATCACAGCAGCACACAGTCGTGAGCCGCTGGTGCTGAAGGCGGAGACTCAGTAGGTCTCGGCCGGCTGCACGACGACGAAGCCGGGTCCGTGGAAGCGCATCTGAATGCCCTCACCGGAACCGCGGCCGAAGAATGAGCCGAGGGTGACATCGGTGTGGATGTCCGGTGCGAGATTGGCCGACCAGCAGACCGCCGCCTGCGGATCGACGAAAGTCGGGGTGCGTGAGCAGTCGAGCACCATCGGCTGGCCGAGCGCGCAGATCGCGGCGGTGCCGTGACCGGAGAGTTCCAGATTGAACAGGCCTGATCCCGAGGTCAGCGCCCCGATGCCCTTGAGCGGCTGAATGTCCCACTTGAGGGAGGCATCGAAGGCGAGCATGCTCGTCGTGTTGACGGTGAGCGCATCCTGCGGTCCTTCGAGCTGCATCATGAAGATGTTTGCGGCATTCCGGGCGAAGAAGACCTCGCCGTGGCCCTCCGCGCGCATGAGCTGACCGCCCTCGCCGGTGGCCGCTTTCTTCATGAACTGCCCGACCGAGGTCGAACCCTGGTGCTTGAAGCTGACATTGCCCTGGTAGGCGACCATGGCGCCCTTCGTCGCGAGCATCGGCGCATCCGGGGTGATGAGTCCGCGGACCATTCGGTCGGACTGCATCGTCCATCGCTGGTTGAGCTCCTGCTCCTGGTGTCGTTTGGCGAAGAGTTCGCTGCGCATCGGGTCTCCTGGTCATAGACGAGCCGGGCCCCGAACCCGGCTGGGACGAAACTGGGGATGTGCAGGTGACCTGCACATCCCCAGCATATTCTTTGCCCGAGCTCACCGACGGGCGCCGATGTGGCGGTTCAGCAACAGCCGTGTGAACCCTTGGCAACCGCGGCACACGCCATCAGCTCAGAAGGCGGGAGCGCAGCTGCCGCAATCGGAGTCACTCCGCTGATTCGAACTCGACAGCGGAGACGGAGATCTCCTCACCGCCAGCAGAAAGCGTCCATGCCTGCACGCGGCCGGCGGCCATGATGTCGCTCTCGGCTCCCTGGACAGCGGCGAGCACCGCCCCGGGAACGGTCACCGTGACCGAGGTGATGGGCGTCTTCTGCGAGACCTTCGCCTCGGTCTTGGTGCGGCGCAGCTCGCCGAGCACCTCACCGACATGGCCGAGGGCTGCGCCGTCGGCGTCGATGGCCGGTAGATCGGCCGCCTGCGGCCAGGCGGCGTGGTGGATCGAACCGGTCCGCCACCATGACCACACCTCTTCGGTCACGAACGGCATGAACGGAGCGAACAGCCGCAGCAGCACATCGAGTGCGGTCGCCAGCGTCGCATGGGCCGAGAGCTGCCCGGCTTCGCCGACGGCGCCATAGGAACGGTCCTTGGCGAGCTCGACATAGTCGTCGGTGAAGGCCCAGAAGAACGACTCCGCGGTGCGCAGCGCATGGGCGTAGTCGTAGTCGGCCATGAACGCCGAACACTGCTCGACAGTGTCGCGCAGCGCGGCCAGCACAGCCTGATCGAGGCTCTCGGTGATGAGGTCGGTGCGGCCGATGAGCTCGGCGTGCACGCCCTGGGCGAGGGCGAACTTCGAGGCGTTGAGGATCTTCATCGCCAGGCGCCGGCCGATCTGCATCTGCGTGACCTCATAGGCGGTGTCCGCGCCGAGCCGGGCCGAACCGGCCCAGTAGCGCACAGCATCCGGGCCGAAGCCGGGCTTGGACTCTTCGAGGATGTCGCTGGGCACCACGACATTGCCCTTGGACTTCGACATCTTCTTGCGGTCCGGGTCGAGGATCCAGCCCGAGAGGGCGGTCCGCTTCCACGGCACGTCATCGCCAAGGGAATTGGCGCGAACCATCGTCGAGAACAGCCAGGTGCGGATGATGTCATGGCCCTGCGGGCGCAGATCGAACGGCGCGGTCTGCGACCACAGCTTCTCATCGCGTGACCAGCCGCCGGCGATCTGCGGGGTCAGCGACGACGTCGCCCACGTATCGAGCACATCCGGCTCGCCGGTGAACCCGCCGGGCTGATCGCGCTGCTCGGCGCTGAACCCGGCAGGCACCTCGGCCTGCGGATCGACCGGCAGGGAGGCGTCATCGGGCAGGATCGGGTTGTCGTAGTCGGGCTCGCCGGAGGCATCGAGGCGGTACCACAGCGGGATCGGCACACCGAAGTAGCGCTGGCGGGAGATGAGCCAGTCGCCGCTGAGTCCCTCGACCCAGTTCTCGTAGCGCGAGCGCATGAACGACGGGTACCAATCGACTTCGCGGCCGCGGGAGATGAGCTTGTCGCGCAGCCCGGCGTCGGTGCCGCCGTTGCGGATGTACCACTGCCGGGAGGTCACGACCTCCAGCGGCTTGTCGCCCTTCTCATAGAACGGCACCGGATGGGTGATCGCCTCCGGTTCGGCGAGCAGATCACCGGACTCGGCGAGCATCTCGGCGATCGTCTTGCGTGCGGTGAACGTCGTCATCCCGGCCACACGCTCATAGTTGGCCACCGCCTCGGGAGCGGGGGAGTCCGCGATCCAGTCCGGGACCTCGCGCTGCAGGCGGCCGTCGCGGGTGATGACCGCGCGGGTGGGCAGCTGCAGCTCACGCCACCAGGTGACGTCGGTGAGGTCGCCGAAGGTGCACACCATGGCGATGCCGGTGCCCTTGTCAGGCTTCGCCAGCTGGTGGGCGCGCACGTCGACGGCCACGCCGAAGAGCGGAGACACGACCCGGGTGCCGAAGTAGTCCTGGTAGCGTTCATCGTCGGGATGGGCGACGAGTGCGGCCACTGACGGGATGAGCTCAGGGCGAGAGGTGACGATGACGATCGGCTCGACCGACCTGTCAGCAGTGCCGTCAGCGGCAGCCGGGTAGAACGCGACCTTGTGGTAGGCGCCTTCGCGTTCCCGGTCCTCCAGCTCGGCCTGAGCCACCGCAGTGCCGAAGGTGACGTCCCACATCGTCGGGGCTTCCTGCGAGTACACATGCCCGCCGGCGAGGTCCTTGAGGAACGCCCGCTGGGACACCGCGCGGCAGTCGGCGTCGATCGTGCGGTAGGCGTGGTTCCAGTCGACCGACAGGCCGACCGAGCGGAACAGGTCCTCGAAGACCTCACCGTCGGAGCTGGCGAGCTTCTCGCACAGTTCGATGAAGTTCTGCCGCGAGACCGGCACGAAGTCCCGCGGGTTCTTCGCCGGCTTCTGAGGCGGCGTGAAGTCAGGGTCGTAGGGCAGAGTCGGCTCGCAGCGCACTCCGTAGTAGTTCTGGGTGCGGCGCTCGGTCGGAAGGCCGTTGTCGTCCCAGCCGAGGGGGTAGAAGACGTTCTTGCCCATCATCCGCTGATAGCGGGCGATGATATCGGTCTGGGTGTAGGAGAAGACGTGCCCCACATGCAGCGATCCCGACGCTGTCGGCGGGGGAGTGTCGATCGAGTAGACCTCCTCGCGGGTGGTCTCAGGATCGAAGGCGTAGGTCTGCTGCTCGGACCAGCGGGCGTCCCACTTGTCCTTCAGGCCTTCGAGAGCGGGTTTGTCGGGAAGATGCACCGAGTCATGTGTGCGTGAGGCAGGTTGAGTCATACCGGTGATTATCTCCGCACCGCGTCGAGGAACTCAAACCACTGGAGACCAGCGGTTCCATGTCAGGATAGGAGGGTGAGCCCCCTGCCGCCGACCCCGCGCTATGCCGAGAACGCAACGTCGACTGCCTGGATGAACCCGGCCCGCTCTCTGGCGATCATCTTCGTCGTGGCCATCCACAGTGTCAGCGCCACCGTCGAAACCGACCTGAGCGTCCACGGCGGCGGCACTTGGTGGACAGCCAACCTCATCGACGCGACCGCCCGCTGGTCGGTGCCGGTGTTCCTCATGATCTCCGGCGCGCTCGCCCTCGACCCCGACCGCGGAGTGCGGCCACGCGAGTTCCTCATCAAACGCTTCTACCGCATCGGCATCCCGCTGGTGGTGTGGACGGTCGTCTACATCCTCTTCCGGCTCTTCTACGAAGGCCGCATCCACACCAGCTGGAACCCGATCGCCGCGATCCTCACCGGCTCCCCGTATGTGCAGCTGTACTTCCTCTACGTGCTCGCCGGGCTCACTCTGCTCACTCCGTTCATGCGGCTGCTGTCGCTGCACGGGACGAAGCGGCTGCAGTGGGGCACTGCCGGGATCCTGCTGGCGATCGGGATGGCCGATCACATCATCTCGACGTTCTTCGACGTCGGCGAGCCCAACGCCGCCACCCGGTTCCTTCCCCTCATGGGGTACTACGTCCTCGGCTTCGTGCTGCGCGACTGGATCCTCACCCGCAAACAGACGATCCTCGCGTGGCTCGTCTTCTTCGCCTCCTACGGTGCGATCCTCGCGTGGTCTGCGATCGGGCCGGGGGACAAGCCATGGCGATTCGCCTACGAATACGTCTCCCCGTTCGTCGTGCCGATGTCACTGGCCGCCTATGTGCTGCTGCACACCCACATGCGCACCGGCTGGCGGTTCCTCACCAGGATCTACCCGTACTCATTCGGCGTCTTCCTCCTCCACCCGCTCATCCTGTTCCCCATGCGGCAGGTCATCGGCTACCCCAACACGGTCGGCTCTGTGCTGTTCCACGGACTCGTCCTGCCGATCGTCTACACGCTTGTCTGCACGGCAATCACCTGGCTGATGCTCAAGATCCCGTTCATCCGCGCAGCATTCGGCGCCGGCAAACCGCTGACCGCCAGGGCCTGAGATGTTCGGCGTCCGCATGCGGTGAGCGCCGGTCGCCGGCTGGCCTGAGCGTGTACCGTGACAGTGAGCATCCGCGGTTCGTCGAAGGAGCCCCCATGACCTCTCTGCACGCTGTTGTGACCGGAGCCAGTTCCGGCATCGGCGCAGCCACTGTCCGCCAGCTCAGCGCTGCCGGCTGGCGCGTCACCGCGGTCGCCCGCCGCACTGACATGCTCGAGGCGCTCGCCGCCGAGACTGGCTGCACGACGCTGACCGCCGACCTCACCACACCCGAGGACGTCTCCGCGATGGCTGAGCAGATCACCGCCGGCGGTCCGGTGCATGCGCTCATCGCCAATGCCGGTGCCGCGTTCGGCCACGCCGAGATCGCCGATGCCGATGTCGCTGACTGGGCCAAGACCCTCGACCTCAATGTGCTCGGCACTGTGCGCACCGTCAATGCGCTGCTGCCGGCGCTGCAGGAGTCCGGCCGCGGTGATGTCGTCATCATGGGTTCGACCGCCGGACTCATCACCTATGAGGGCGCTGGGGCCTACACCGCGTCGAAGCATGCCGTGCATGCGATCGCCGAGACCCTGCGCCTGGAACTGGCCGGCACGCCGGTGCGGGTCATGGAGATCGCCCCGGGCATGGTCAAGACTGAGGAATTCAATCGCAAGCGCTTCGGCTCACAGGAAGCCGCCGACAAAATCTACGAGGGAGTCGAGAAGCCCCTGACTGCTGAGGACATCGCCGACGCCGTTGACTGGATGCTCAGCCGCCCGCATCACGTCAACGTCGACCTCATGGTCATCCGGCCGATCGCCCAAGCCGCCCAGCACAAGGTCGCCCGCCACCGGGGATTATGAGTACTGTTCGTCTGCGCGAGCTCCTACTGGGCCCGAGGATCATTGATCCCGGGCTTCGGTTGCTTGTTCTGGTCATCGCGATAGGGACCTTGCTCCCGGGCAGCTTTGAGTATGACTCCCCGGTCTATATTGCGACGAGGATCCTGGCTGCCGGTCTCACCGTTGTGGCGGTATTTTGGCCCTGGACGGTAGGTATATCTGCCTCATTTGGTTATTTCGGCATCCTGTTCGTCAGCCCATACATCGATCGTCCCTTCATCCTGCCGGCTGCCGTTGCGATAGGGATCCTTTTGTCTCAGAGCCGTTGGAAAGCAGGCCTCGCTGTCACTTTTGCGTTCCTTGGGGTTCACGGTTCGGCAATACTCCTTGCAGATCACGCTCCCTATGTTCGGGAAACAGCGGAGCTGATGCTGGGCCTAGGTCTCGCGGCCGTTATCGGTCTGTTAGCCAGATGTGCGGACGCACGGCTCAGATCTGAGGTGGCTAAGCGTGTAGAGCTTGCCCGGCAGAGTGAACGTAAGAACGCGGCGATGCGGGAGCAAATGATCCGCGACACTCATGACACCGTTTCACACGGGTTAGCGCGGGAGGAAGCGCTCCTGCGTTACATGATCGGCAGGCCCTTGGCGGCTGAACACGGGTACCAAACGATTCAGACCGAGGGCGCGCGTGCAATGGCAGAGCTCGCCGTTCTCAACGCCCATACTCAGCAACTGCTTCGGCTCCTTCTGCAGCGCCTTCGTGATCAGGATCGCGACGAGGCAGATGCCCACCTTCTCGAGTCGAACCTCTACTCGGCTGCGCGAGGGCTTGCGCGAGCTGCGCGCTCGGCCGGTGTTGATCTAGAAATGAGCGTAGAGAACCTCCCAGCGCGCTGGGACAGTCATAAGGTCGAACAAGTACTGTTTGTAATGCGAGAGATGGTGACAAATATCATCAAGCACTCTTCACCTGCTGGAAAATCTCGGATCGAGGTTTTTGGGAGCTCCTCTGCAATCGGTATTGAGGCCGAGCCTGATCTTATTCGGATGCGTTCGACGAATCCGTGTGAACCGAAGCAGGTATTTACCCCACGTACAATCACATCTCGGGCAGCAGCGGCGGGAGGGTCCGCTTCAGCTCGGCACGAAAACGGTGAGTATGTCGTCTGTGTGGTGATCCCTGTTGGCGGCAACTAATGATTGGGTGGGGACTGGTCCCATGACCAGCCGATGTCGCGCGTCGCGGGCGACACGGGTGATGATCGTGGACGACGATCATTGGGTGGTTCGCGGTCTTCAGACAGCTCTCGGTGCGTCTCCCGACATCGAGGTTGTGGGGATCGGACGAGATGCGGAGTCTGCCGTTCAAATCTACCGAGAGTGCAAACCCGACGCGGTGCTGATGGATATCGCAATGCCTGGTGATCTCAGCGGGATTGATGCTACTGAAGCAATCCTTCGGTATGATCCAGGCGCTGTTGTCATTGTGCTTACGACGACTGCTCCGGGCGCCGGACTGATTCGAGCCGTTGATGTCGGTGCCTGTGCGGTCTTATCAAAATCAGCAAGCGACGATGAAATTGTGAGGGTAATCCACGCAGCAGTACACGGAGACGACCCCCGGTTGCTTGAAGGCCTTCTCGCTGATCTTCGGTTGAGCAGTGGAACCGGACCTGGGCTCGGTGCTACCCCAGAATTGACTGGTCGGGAGCGAGAAGTGCTCGCGCTGATTTGCAAAGCACACTCTTATGCTGCCATCGCTGAGAAGCTCAAGATCTCGGAATGGACGGTGAAGTCTCATACCAAGGTTCTGCGAGAGAAGCTGTTTGCGGGAAACCTGGCACAACTCGTAGTGCGCGCACTGGAGTATCGGTTCATTACTTGATCATCAGCCGTAGGCTTGTCGACAGTCATTCTCGCAGCGCTATCGCCGGATCCTTACGGCTCGCGATCCATGCTGGATATGCAGCGCTTACGAAGCCAGTAAGTGCTCCGAGAAGGATCGAGGTTGGGAGCGCCCAACTTGGGACAAGTACCGGCCACCCTTGTAATATCCCGAATGCCACGGCCGCGAGAGATCCGAGGCAACATCCTGCGACACCTCCGGCGAGACCTACAACCGAACCTTCCACCAAGAACAATGCTGCTACTCCGGCTCTGCTGGTACCCAGCGCTCGGCGGAGCGCGATCTCATGCGTTCTTGCATGAACGAAAAGCGTTGTGACCGCTGCGGCGCTTATCGACGCCAGGACCAAGAGGACTGCAGACAAGACCGTGATGAAGTAACTCAAGTCGTTGGCAACTGCAGATCGCGTAGACCTCAAATCGGCGACTGTTCGCGTCTGGACGTCAGCGGGGTTGGCTGCGGAGATCGCAACTGGTGTAGAGGCGGCAACTGCAGCCGGATATCCGGGATCAGTGACTATTGTAAAAACTGCTTCATCGGCTGAAAGGCCGTGGAACGCCCCGGGATTCACAACAACCGAGTTGCGCAGTTGTGGGCTTTCCGGGCCAGCGTTGAGAGTGCCCAATACCGGTACCAGCTTGCCGTTGATCCACAGCTGGCTGCCGCGTGCAGGAAGCCCTGCCTCATCCAAACCGATTCCAAGATCATCCGCTGCTTCTTCTGGGATCAGAGCAGCGGGATGGTCACTCCTAAGAAATGATAGGTGAGAAGGAGATGTGCTGCGCGAAGCCACATCGAGGTAGCTCGGCGAGGCAACCATCAGACCAACGTCGCGCGCTGAGGACTCACTCGGGACGCCGGCTCGGCGAATATCAACTGTATCCGGCGTACGAATGACTGCGAAACCCGCAGTTCTGACGTGGTCAAGCTTCTGCAGCCGTGCCTCCGCAGCAACAAGCGGTTCCGTGTTAACTAGCTCTGTGGGATCAAGTCGCAGTGTCGCGGTGACGCTGTTCGATCCTGCTGCGACAAGACGATCGTCAACCTGTGCCGCGGCACCTAGACTCATGCTTGATGCTGCAATTAGACCGCCGATCCCCAATGCGAACGCACTTACGAGGAGGGAAGTGCGCAGTACCCGATTGGTGAGATTTCGGAAGCTCTCGGACCACGTGTCTGTCCACTCCTGAAGAACTCCACGGCCTTTTGGTAAAGAAGGCCCGGAACCCTCACGAGGGGGCGAGTGCGAGTTGTCCCCTTGAGGAGTGGAAACGAGATACCCGGATGGAGCAGCCGTTCGTATGTCGGAGGAAATCTGGCCGTCGCTGATAGTGATCACCCGGTCTGCAGCTTGAGCAATACTCGAGTCATGTGTGATCACCACCACCGTACTGCCGGCGGTCCAAGCGCGTCGCAGGAGCGAGATTACCCGCCATCCGTTCTCTGTATCCAGGCTACCTGTCGGCTCATCAGCAAGGACGAGAGTGGGTTTGCCAGCAAGCGCGCGGGCTGTCGCTAGCCTCTGCCGTTGGCCGCCCGAGAGCAAACGCGCTTCCTGATCGGCGAAGGCAAGCAGGCCAACCTCCTTGAGTTGCTGACGAGCAAGGCGTCTGCGTTGATGCTTTGGAACCTGCATCGCGACCAATCCGAGGGTTGCGTTCTCAAGCACGGTAGCGTCACTCAAGATGTGGGCAGATTGAAACACGAAGCCGATGCGTGAACCGCGCACAACATCAGCTTCCTTTTGCGTCAGGGTGGCTGTGTCCTCGCCGGTCAGAAAGTACTGACCCGAACTGGGCCTGTCCAGTAGTCCAAGAATATTCAACAGCGTCGACTTACCTGACCCTGAGGGACCTACGATCGCAACGAACTCGCCCTGCACGATCGACAAAGACACGCCCGCGATTCCGACGGTACCATCGGCGAAAGTGCGGCCGACATCGTTGAGCTCAATTGCAGGTGCTGTTTGCTTGCCGTCCATTACGTGACCTTAACTTCCGCGCCTGGTTCAAGAGCACCGTCAATCGCGGCGTAACCACCGTCTGTACCAGTTACAGTCACATCGACGCGACGTGGAGGACTATCTCCTGGTGAGCGCACAAGCAGGTAGTCACCCTGGGCGTCGGTACGTACTGCAGTTTGAGGCACAGCGAGCACTGGCGCATCCTCGGCCGCGGAACGGACGGTAACACTCATTTCTGCTCGCCAATCGGGCGGGTCTTGAAGCTCGATCGTGAGACGCCGGCCGGCGCGGCCATCACCCGATTCCTCGGTCTCCACCTCACCGATCTTGGTGATGGAACCCTGGACAGTTTCCTGGCCAGATTGGACATGCACCTCCTGTCCAGCCTGCAGCTGGTCGCTTGAGACCAAGTCTGCGAAGCTCTCAACAAACACTCCTGACCGGGCGAGCTTCATCACGGGTTCTTCACCAGGAGCAGACCCGACGGGCATCGCGGAGACAACAAGTCCTCCGTCGACAGGCAGATCGATGAACTGTGCAGCAGGAATGGCGAACTGTGAACCTACGCTCGGTGCTGCATCTTCTGGCTTTGTATGGGAAGCCTCACTCTCGCTTGTATCTGCCGCAGGAAGATCAAAACCGTGCGCTTTGAACAGGCGACGGGCCGCGTTGATCGTACCCCGGGTGACTGTCCCCGTGGCGCGAGTGGAATACCCCGCATCTGAGAGCGCTCTCTGCAAAAGGGTGACATCGTCTCCTGAATCACCAAGCTGCAGGTCGCGATACGAGGCGAGTGGGCCGCTCAAGCCAATATATGGCCGCCCGCTGATGACGACGAGCAGCTGTCCCGCTCGGACGGTCTCGCCTGGAGATTGAGGCTGTCGGACTATGACATCTGAATCGCCTAACCCTCGAATTGTGACGGGTTTCTCGCTGGGTTGCTTAACTGTCCCAGGCAGCGTGACTCCGGAAGAAACCACGCGTTCTTCAGCATTAGCCCAGACTGTTACGGGTCTCGATTGCTCCTCCAGCGCGTCGCCGTCTGGAGGACTGTAGATGTGCCCAATGACTAAACCGGCCACGAACATCGTGAGTAGAGCCACCATTAGAACGGTGCCACGGAGCTTTCGACGGCGAATGACCGAGACCATGGGTCAACCTTCAGCGAGATATCGGCGGGCAGCTTCAACAGCCTCGTCCTTCTGCTCTTGCTCTTTCGCAAGTGTTGCTTCGTTCTGCTCGATTAGAGTTTGTTGGTAGCCAGCTTCCCTGTCCGAAAGCTGCTGGGTGATCTCCAAGTCGGAGTTACACTGAGCTTCGAGCACGGCAATACGGATCTCCTCTTCGGTCGCGCCAGCGTTGCCGTCAGTTTCAAGACTCTTCACGAGAACCTCATCTGATTGAGCGCTTCCCCATTCATCTGGTAGCGGAGTAAGCCCCTGATCTGAAAGGCAGGAATCATATGACTTCTTCATTTCGCTCCATAGCGGATCCTCGCGCAGGAACTCAGCCGCCTGATCTCTAATCTCCGTGGCATTCGTGCCACCGGGCTGAGTCATTGACGCCACGTCAAACTTCTTGGTTTCATCGGCTGTCTCAACTAGGCATTCTTCGCGAGGTTGCCCCATTTCCTCTGTGGAGTCAACGCCAGAGATCTCGGAGCTATCACCTTTCAGTCCGAAGCCGTACAGCTTGGCGCGTTCAATGTTCCATAATCCGAACCGTCGGTCTTCGTTCGAGCCTGTATCCGCTTTTGGCGTCGGTTCGTGACCAGCAGCTTTCAAGCAATTATTCACGGCCTTTTCAGCTGCGCGTGAGAGGTCGCGAGCTTCTTCATGATTAGGGATGTATGAATCGATGGGCATGCGCACGGTTGATGTTTCCTGGTCCAGGATTGCGCGCGCGCCCGGTTTCGGGGTGACTTCATTGGAGGGTGATGATCCGGGGGCGCAACTTGTCAACAGTGCTACGAGGGCTAGGGAAGTGATGGTAGTGTTGAGGCGCGGGTGCACGGTCCGATCCATTTCTGTGATTCTGTGATTCCGTCGTATTAAGGCAATCGCGCCAGAGCCGGCGAGCTAAATATGCGCGGCTCAGGCGCGACTCCGAGATTTAGAGCCGCTTGAAGCTGCGGATCTTGTCATTCCACCGATAGTTCAACTTATTGTAATCGTATTTGATCGTCCATGAGTCGCCGCGGTATCCGGTCGACTTGAATATAGTTGTTGCTTTTCCGTGATTTCGGATCGATGACGCTTTTCGGTCCAGCCCGTTCTTAATAGTGGGTGCATTTACTGCCGCATAGGTCTTGCCCTTGTAGTTCGCGTGTTCATATAAAGTCGACGCGGCCGCAGGAGAGGTAGCTACCCCCCCCTACTGCGATAATCCCTCCGAGGGTGAGAGCCGTGGCAAGTGTTCTTATCTTCATTGTTCCAACCATCCCTAGCGAACTAGAGCCCGTTCCTTCTGCGGGTGCTTCTCTGTCCACCCGTTATTAACGTATTGAGATAGTGATAAGACCGGTATCCCTCGAATGAGGGAGTTCTAGCTGAGAATCGCCTGTGGGGTGATCTGGCCCTCGGGCTGCTCGTCACGTGCGCTCCCGCCACAAGGCATGCCGCTGGTTCGGGCCTAGATGATTGATTCCAAGGGTTCAGTGGTCGTACGCGGTCAGTGACCGGAGTACCGGCTGTCCGGTCTTCTGGTTGTGCCAGATCGCAGTAGTCAGCGCGAG
>NZ_JBHMAU010000127.1:0-30245 GCF_042429315.1 Brevibacterium otitidis
CATCCTGGCTCGAAGTTCGAATCAATCGAAACTCTTGCTGAAGTCGGTGTGCAGTCAGCGTCCTACGCCACGATCAAACCTGACTAATTTGAGCCAAGTCAGGTTCGAAGGCGGGGTGTGAGGTCATAGCTGAATCGTATCTGCGGCCCCATCCGGCCGATAGACCGAGGTGGCGCGAGCCCTGGCCGGTGTTTCCGGTCCAGGCAGATGATGCCGGTGGATTCGAACCGCCCGGTGGGAAGCAATCGGGCTGTGAAACAGTTGTACATGACAGCTGCTGTGTGTCATCCCGGCAGCTCCGCCCCCAGCAGTGCATGAGCACCGCTTCGATCGCTAGGAGTGATTCCGTGTGCACCCCGCAGACCCCACTCAGCCGCAACGAGCAGATGTGGGTCACCGAACGCGTCAACGCCCCCGGCTGGGGTGTGTTCTACGGTCTCGTCGCGATCGTCTTCGGCATCGTGCTGGCGATCTCGTCCTGGATGGCCGACATCAGCCAGGCTGCGCTCATCATCTGCCTCATCGCCTGCGCTCTCATCATCGGCCTCGGCGTGTGGATCACCCTGCGCGCAGCCACCCGGATCACGCCGCTGCAGCGGTTGCGCAAAGGACGCGAACCCGATCACGTCGATGACGTCGAGATCGTCACGATCTCCGATCTGCGCGGCATGGTGCTGCGCTACGCCAACGGCGGAGAGGTCACCCTGCGCGGGCCCGCCCCGACCCCTGCCGCGGGCAAGGACACGGTGCCGGTCAGCCTCGGTGAGACGGTGACACTGAGCTCGTGGGTGCCGGCGAACAGGTCGGCGCCGATGATCGGCCGCGTCGACTTCAGCGACGGCGCCCGGGCGATCGGCGAGCTCGAAGAACCCCTCTGACCCAGGGACCCCGCTGAGCGAAGAATCCCTCGTAGCGAAGCACCCCTCTGAGCACCAGCCGGCTGGCCTGCCCGGCGGCGGGTTCAGCTGCGCTTGACGACAACGGCGGTCGCGATCGCCGCGACCCCCTCGCCGCGGCCGGTGAGGCCGAGCCCATCGGTCGTCGTGCCGGAGACTGCGACCGGTGCACCGGCGGCAGCTGAGAGCACCTGCTGTGCCTCATCGCGGCGAGTGCCGATCTTGGGCCGGTTGCAGATCGCCTGCACGGCGATGCTGCCGATGTCGAATCCGGCCGCGCGCACGAGCCGGGCGGCTTCCGTCAGGAGCTCCGCTCCCGAGGCGCCGGCGAGTTCCGGCCGGTCGACACCGAAGTGCGCACCCAGGTCCCCGATCCCGGCGGCCGTGAAGAGGGCATCGCAGCAGGCGTGGGCGACGGCATCGGAATCGGAGTGGCCCTCGAGCCCGGTCTCACCCTCCCACAGGAGGCCGGCCAGCCACATCGGCCGATCGGGATCTTCCGAGAAGGCATGGACGTCGGTGCCGATGCCCACGCGCGGCAGGATTGGAGTGTGCTCGCTCATCGTCTCTGCCCTCCAGCAGTCGCGTCGTCCAGCAGCAGTTCGGCGATGCGCATATCGAGCGGGTGGGTGATCTTCAGCGCCCGCTCATCACCGGCAACCGCCCGCACCTCGTGGCCGAGGCGCTCGGCGAGCATCGCATCATCGGTGGCGGTGATCGGGTCGCGGGCCTGCAGAGCGTGGGCCTCTTCGAGCACCTCGACGGCGAAGCCCTGCGGGGTCTGCACACGCCTGAGCTGCTCACGGTCGATGTCGCCGATGACGCGTTCATCACCGGCGGCCGCGCACGGGCTGCGCAGCGTCTCGACGCGTTTGATCGTATCGGTCACCGGCAGCACCGGCACGACAGCCGGGGCACCTGCGGCCAGCGCATCGGTGACGCGCGTGAACACCTCGGGAGGTGTCAGGCAGCGGGCGGCGTCGTGGACGAGTACGGCTTCGATGCCGGGATCGGACTGCTGGGCGGCTGCCAGGGCCCGCCGCACGCTGGCGACGCGATCAGCGCCGCCTGCCACCACCTCGGCGGCGGTGCCGAGCATTTCACGTGCCGAAGCGAGGAACGCCTCGGGAACGGCGACCACGATGTGGTCGGCGACTCCCGAGGCGTGTGCACCGCGAACGCAGTGCTCAAGCAGGGTCGTTCCGGCCAGTTCGGCGAATGCCTTCGGAATGCCGGCGCCCAGGCGGGTGCCCGAGCCGGCGGCCGGGATGACGATGCAGGTTCTTATGATGCGAGGACCTCGTCGAGCAGGGCCTCGGCTTCTTCCTCTTCCTTCTTCTCAGCCAGTGCGAGCTCGGAGACGAGTACCTGGCGGGCCTTGGCGAGCATGCGCTTCTCACCGGTGGAGAGCCCACGGTCCTGCTCGCGACGCCACAGATCGCGGACGACTTCAGCCACTTTGATGACGTCGCCGGACTGGAACTTCTCGAGATTTGCCTTGTAGCGGCGGGACCAGTTGGAGGGCTCTTCTGAAATGTCAGCCCGCAGCACCTGGAAGACCTTCTCCAGACCCTCTTCGCCGACCACATCGCGCACGCCGACGAGATCGCAGTTCTCGGCCGGCACTTCGATGGTCAGATCGCCGTGGGATACCTGAAGCTTCAGATAGAGCTTGTCTTCGCCCTTGATCGCCCGGGTTTTGATCTCCTGGACGGTGGCTGCCCCGTGGTGCGGATAAACAACTGTGTCGCCGACCTGAAAACTCATGTTCTTCATTTTCCCCTTTCGCGGACTTCCAGTTTACCACGAACACGCAGGGCCAAACGGTGCCATGTGGGCCGAATCATGCTAGGGTGCCCACCCTCATGAGCGGCTCTGCACTGCGGCAGACGGCCGCGGCACCGGTGTCGCTGTGCGCGCGCATGCGAGGGCCGCAGCGGCTGGAATCGGGCTGGGCTGGGCGAGTTCTACGTCAGGTCAAAAAGCAGGTAGGATAGCGGGAGATTCTGTCTTTTCACTCCGTCGTCACTCCAAGGAGCTTGAACGTGAAACGGTCCACTCGTGCGGCACTCGCGGCCGCTGCCGTCGCCCTCGTGATCCCTGCCAGCGGCTGCGCAAGCCTGCTGTCTGCGCAGCAGACCGCGAAGTACCAGTACAACGGCGGAGACGGTGCCTGGAACGTCGAGAACGAGGACGTCAAGGTGCGCGGACTGCTGCTCATCGCCAATGACGATGACGTCGCACAGGTCTTCTTCACCGTCGTCAACAACTCCGCGGACCCCGCTGACGTGGAGATCTCGGTCGGTTCGGCATCGGTCTCGCAGACTGTTCCCGCCGGTGGCCGCTGGGTGCAGAACCCGGAGAACAAGGACTCGGACTCCGAGCCGCTGCTGACGGAGAACTACGGCGGCAAGCCCGGCGACAAGGTCGATGTCGACGTGACGATCGACGGCGAGACCGAGGTCGTACGCGCCCAGGTGCTCAACGGCGCCCAGCCCGATTACAAGGACCTGGAGCCCACCGGCGCTCCCGGCGACGAGACCGCCGGCTCCGGCGAGATGCAGACCCCGGGAGCCGACGGGGAGGCCACCGAGCAGCCGGCCGGCTGATGAGGTCCCAGACGGACAGCTGTCACACACAGCGCCCACATACGAAAGCGGGGAGGCGGAGCAGATGCTCCGCCTCCCCGTTTCTGTGCTGTGGATCAGTTCTGTGCTGCGGCTCTTCTGCGCGGCGACGCAGTTCGGTGCGGCAGCTCAGCCTTCGAACTTGTAGCCCAGGCCGCGGACGGTGACGAGCAGCGTCGGACGGGAGGGCTCGACCTCGACCTTGGCACGCAGGCGTTTGATGTGCACATCGAGGGTCTTGGTGTCGCCGACGTAGTCCTGGCCCCAGATCCGGTCGATGAGCTGGCCGCGGGTCATCACGCGGCCGGCATTGCGCACGAGCATCTCCAGCAGCTCGAACTCCTTGAGCGGCAGGGACAGCTCCTCACCGCGGACACTGGCGACGTGGCGGTCGACGTCGATGCGGACGCCGCCGGCCTCGATGACCGAGTCGAGCAGGTCATCGGGTTCGGAGTTGCGGCGCAGCACCGCCCGAACGCGGGCGAGCAGCTCACGCGAGGAGTACGGCTTGGTGACGTAGTCATCTGCGCCGAGCTCGAGTCCGACGACCTTATCGATCTCGGAGTCCTTGGCTGTGAGCATGATGATCGGCACGTTCGACTTCGCGCGCAGCTGGCGGCACACCTCGGTCCCGGAGGCACCCGGCAGCATGAGGTCGAGGAGCACGAGGTCTGCGCCGGCCCGATCGAACTCGGCGATGGCCTCCAGCCCGTCCGCTGCAACGGTGACATCAAACCCTTCCTTGCCGAGCAGGTACGACAGCGGGTCGGAGAATGATTCCTCGTCCTCGACGAGCAGAATGCGAGTCACGTCGTCTGTTTCCTTTGTTCTTCAGCTTCACGGGCTGCTGTGCCGCCCACAGCGGTCCCGTCTTGATCCTTCGCAGATGCCGGAGCGGAGCGGGCCTCCGGTTCATCAGGGAGGAGGATGCCGGATTCGGCAGCCTCGGCGATCACCGGATGCTTTTTCGTGTGAGCCAACGGTAGCACCACGGTGAAGGTCGACCCCTGCTTGGGCTTCGACCATACACGCACCTCACCGCCGTGGGTGGCGATGGTGTGCTTGACGATCGACAGACCCAGGCCGGTGCCGCCGGTCGCGCGGGAGCGGGCGGGGTCGACGCGGTAGAAGCGCTCGAAGACCCGTTCGGTCTCCTCACCGGTCATGCCGATGCCCTGATCGCTCACCGCGATGAACACGCGCTCGTCGCTGACCTTGACACCGATGCCGACCTGGGTGCCGGAGTTCGAGTAGTTGACGGCATTGTCGACGAGGTTGCGGATCGCATTGGCCAGCAGGTCCGGATTGCCTTCGACGCACCATTCCTTGGGGCAGTCGACGGTCAGGGAGATGTTCTTGGCATCCGCGGCGATCGCGGCCCGGTCGACGGCCTCGTCGATGATCTGGGCGACCGGGACGATCTCACCGGCGAGATCCTCATGGTCCTGCACTGCGGAGAGGTCGATGATCTCCTGCACCAGCTGCGAGAGCCGGTGAGATTCGCGCTGCATCCGCCCGCCGAAGCGCTCGACCGCCTCCGGATCGTCGGAGAAGTCGGTGACCGCCTCGGCCAGCAGCGCGATCGCGCCGATGGGGGTCTTGAGCTCATGGGAGACATTGGCGACGAAGTCGCGGCGGACCGCTTCGAGGCGGTGCGCATCCGTCTGGTCATCGCACAGCACGAGGATGAAGGCTGAGCCCAGCGGAGCGACGCGGGCATGCAGATAGCGCAGCGACTGCTTCGAGCGCCCGCGCGGGGTCTCGAAGTCCATCTCCTCGATGAGCCCGCGGGTGCGCACCCGGTCGATGACACCGGCCAAGTCGGTCGAGGAGATCCGGTGACCGCGCACGAGCCCGAAGGTGTAGGCCGCGGGCGAGGCTTTGATGACGTCATTGCCGGCGTCGACGACGATCGCCGCGCTCGAGAGCACCGCAAGCACCTCGGCGATGCCGTCGGGAAGCTCGTTGTTCGAGTGAAGATCAGCTGAATCGCGCGTGTGATCGGAGAACCGGAACGCCAGAATGGCGACGATTCCGATAGCCAGGCCCAGCAGGCCCGTCAGGGCAGCGATGAACAGCGGATCTTCCACGCATACCAGCATACGGGCCAGAGGATGGTGGCCTGGTCGGATATAATGAGCGCGGTCCGGACATTATCGAACTGTTCACCCGACCGTCAGCGCCGATTCACTGCCGACTGCGAAGGTGAGAGCGGTTCACGGCCCCGTGACCGCCACAGCTGTGCTCGTGAGCGGTCAGGGGTCTGACGCTTCAATCTGAAAGGAAGCTCCCGTATGCGCGAGGTCTTCAAGGCTGAGCTCGAGGCGATCGCCGACGAGCTCGTCGAAATGGCATCCAAGGTCAGCGTCGCGATGCGCTCGGCTACTGAGGCTCTTGAGAACAATGATCTTGAACTGGCAGAGAAGGTCATCGACAACGACACCGAGATCGACACCATGACCCATGAGCTGGACCAGCGCTCGGCTGAGCTGCTGGCCCTGCAGGCACCGGTTGCCGCTGATCTGCGCGTGGTCATCTCCGCTCTCAAGATGAGCGTGGCCATCGAACGCATGGGCGATCTGTCCCGCCACATCGCCTCCCTAGTGCGCATCCGCCACCCGCAGGCTGCTCTGCCGGAGGGCTTCCGCGATGTGTTCATGCACATGGGCGAGGCCGCCATCCGGATCGGCGAGGAGATGGAACAGCTCCTCGACAGCCCGGGCCTGCGCGGTGTGCCGGTCATCAACGCCATCGACAAGGAGCTCGACCAGATGCACCTGCAGGTCTTCGCGCTCATCGCCGACACCGGCCGCGGCGAGCTCTCCCCGTCCCAGATCGCAGACATCACGTTGCTCTCGCGCTACTTCGAGCGCTTCGGCGATCAGGCCGTCAACGTCTCGCAGCAGGTGGAGTACCTGCTCACCGGTAGCTGGGTGCCGGAGCTCTCCGCCAAGGAATGACCGCTTCCGGCTGCTGAGCCGGCGCCGCGGCGCCGGCTCAGTCCGCCACAGGCTCATCAGGGTCGCACTCGATTCGAGTGCGACCCTGACGCTTTCTCCGGCGGCGACCGATGATCCCGGTCGT
Organism: Brevibacterium otitidis; assembly: GCF_042429315.1. Classification (NCBI taxonomy): domain Bacteria; kingdom Bacillati; phylum Actinomycetota; class Actinomycetes; order Micrococcales; family Brevibacteriaceae; genus Brevibacterium; species Brevibacterium otitidis. The sequence continues at coordinate 6,608 of NZ_JBHMAU010000127.1, forward strand.
CACAGCCACGCCGAGCAGCAGCAGGCAGCCGCCGGCCACCTCGGCGACGGTGGGCACGTCCCCCTTGACCAGCCAGGCCGCGGTGACACCGACGGCCGGGACGAGCAGCGTGAACGGTGCGACCTCGGAGGCGACATAGCGGCCCAGCAGCGTGTTCCAGGCGACATAGCCGATGAGGGAGGCGCAGACCGCGGTGTAGAGCGTCGAGGCGAGCACACCCCAGGTGGGGTGTGCGATGGCGGTGACGACCGTGGTCGGGCCGTCGATGATGAGCGCGAGGATGAACAGCGGCACCGGCACGACGGTCGCCGACCAGACCGTCAGGCTCAGGCCGCCGACCGCTGCACTGCGGGCGATGACATTGCCGATGCCCCATGACAGGGCGGCGGCGAGCACGACGAGCACCGCGAGGATCGGCACGCCGGCGGAGCGGCCGGCGATGATGACGCCCAGGCCCGCCACGCCGATGAGGATGCCGATGACGGAGCGGGCGCGCGGCCAGTCGCGCAGCACGATGACGGCGACGATAGTGGTGAACACCGCCTGCATCTGCAGCAGGATCGAGGCGAGGCCGGGAGGCAGGCCCAGCGACATCGCGGTGTAGAGCAGCCCGAACTGGCCGGCGGACATGAACAGGCCCACGAGCAGCACCCGGCCGAAGCGGCCGCGCGGGAACGGGACGAAGAAGACCGCCGGGAAGACGACGACGAGGAAGCGTGCGACGACGAGCAGCAACGGCGGCCAATCCTGCACGCCGAGGTCGATGAAGAGGAAGTTGATGCCCCACAGCACGACGACGCCGAGGGCGATGCACACATCGCGGACGCTCATGCCCTGAGGCTACACCCGCGCACACAGACGCGAAGACGCCATCTCACCTGCGCTTGTGCTCGCGAGGTGAGATGGCGTCTGCGATGGTGGTGGGCTCAGCGTCCCTGGTTGGCGACCTGGCCGATCGCCGCCTCGGCGGCTGCGGCGTCGAGGTAGGTGCCGCCGGGGTTGAGCGGCGCGAAGCTCTCGTCGAGTTCGTAGTGCAGCGGGATGCCGGTCGGGATGTTGAGGCTGGGGATGTCAGCGTCGGAGATCCCGTCGAGGTGCTTGACGAGTGCGCGCAGTGAGTTGCCGTGGGCGGTGACGAGCACGGTGCGGCCGAGCTGCAGATCGGGGATGATCGCGTCGTACCAGTACGGCAGCAGACGCACGATGACATCAGCGAGGCACTCGGTGCGCGGGATGGCATCGCCGAGGTTGGCATAGCGCGGATCGCCGGCCTGGGACCATTCGGAGGAGTCGTCGAGGACCGGCGGCGGAGTGTCGAAGGAGCGGCGCCAGGTCATGAACTGCTCTTCGCCGAACTCGTCGCGGATCTCCTTCTTGTTCTTGCCCTGCAGCGCACCGTAGTGGCGTTCGTTGAGCCTCCATGAGCGCTTGACGTCGATCCAGGCGCGGTCTGCGTGCTCGAGAGCGATGTCGGCGGTGATGATCGCGCGCTTGAGCCGGGAGGTGTGCAGCACCTCGGGCATGAGGTTCTTCTCGGCCAGCAGCTGGCCGGCGCGAGCGGCCTCAGAGCGGCCCTGTTCGGTCAGCGGCACGTCGACCCAGCCGGTGAAGAGGTTCTTCTGGTTCCATTCGCTCTGCCCGTGGCGCAGCAGCACAAGGTTGTACGTCATGTCTCCATTGTGGCACAGCCTCACCATGCGCATGAGAGGCAGCTCAGCTTGCGAGCTTAGGCCTGCTCAGAACGACAGTAATACCTGCCCAGACAGCACCAACTGGAATTGAGATGACCGTAATCATGCCAAGGTACCAGGCAGCAGCCATAGGCCATTGCGGCCCATCCGCGTCGAGCGAGGAGACGTTAAAGCCCAACAGGGAACCGAAGATGAATAAATACATCATCAGGAGGCAAAACAGCGCCAGGGCAACACCTCCCACTGCGAACGGAGCGAACGCGATATAATAGACACTGCGTTTCACTTGACTCTTCTCTCCTTCTCGGTAAGACTGAGTAATCACGGATTGCACTTATGCTTGAGGTTCAGCTGCTTCGCCCAGTGCATGTTCTTTCGCCAGCTCTCCAAATTATATGTTCCAGGTTCAGCTATGTTTCCGGCAACGTGACAGATAAATTGGTTATCGATCGTTTTGGTCACTTTATTCCGCTTCTTGCCCAACTTTGCCTTCAATTCAGCAACATGTGCCTTATGCGTGGCCAGTCCATTGAAGGCCCGACCCCACCTAGTCGGAACGGCGTTGACGACGTAACGTGTTTTAGTCTTCTGAGTGACCCAGGCCTTTTTAAGAAGGGCCCGACCAGCCCACGGGTCAGCAACGAGAGGGTACGAAATGTAGGAACTCTTCACGGTCTTCTGCTGAAAAGTATTCCCAGACACAGCGAAGACCGTCTCAACCATACGACCCTTCGCATCAACCGCCCACGGCTTTGCAATTCCACCGATCACCTCACCGTCACGAGATACATTGATCGACCCGTCCGAGTTTGCGGAACTGAAGACCATCACTCCGGTCTTCAGATATTACGTCAGCTGTCTCAACCAGACGAACCTCGAATTGAAGCCTTTCCGCTTCAGGCCCTTCGACTTCGGCAACAATATCGCCGTTGCGCTCATAGCTTACCGCGGGAGACGTCACAAGACCCTCGAGAATTGACGGCTCCGCTTCTTGGATTATTCTTTGTGCATCACTCACCCTGCCTTCATCAACTGCATGAACAGCCGATGACAGCACACCTGGGACTCCGATGGCTGTAAGGATCGCAACGCTCGACAACATTCTGATGAATCGCGAATTCCGCTTCCGGACGCTTTTTCATGGCCGCAGTCTACCACAGCGCACACGTGATCGACGTTCCTGCCCTGGTCATCCTGCTGCCTGTAGTGCGATGGCCGAGGGTGGCCGCGTGCTATCTGATCGGACGAAACGCTCCATATTTGCTCTACCGGCCTCGGCTTCAACAGTCACTGGCACACAGCGGGCGATGGCCCTTCAGGCCTCCAGACCTCGGGCAGCAGGTCCTTCTCTGCCAGCAGCTCGCCGGCGCGCGCGGCCTCGGCACGGCCCTGCTCCGTCAGCGGCACATCGACCCATCCGGTGAAGAGGTTCTTCTGGCTCCATTCGCTCTGCCCGTGGCGCAGCAGCACAAGGTTGTACGTCATGTCTCCAATGTGGCACAGCGCCACCGCGCGGATCGGCGACAGGTCAGGCGGCCCAGCGGCCGGCGGCGGCCGCCGCGCAGCGCGCCGCTGCAGCGTCGTCGCCGTCGCTGCGCATGGCCAGCGGCGTGCGCTCAGCCGGATCATCGGGCACTGGGGTGTTGAACCACTGCGAGATGGTGGCGGCGTCGACGTGCGGACGCAGCGTCCGGACGAGACTCATGACATCCGAACGGATCTGCGCACCGTCGAACTGGAACACCGGGAAGAGCGGCTCTCCCTCTGCGAGGAGAACGAGCAGCCGGCCGTCGGCAGCGGAAGCGCTCACCTCGTTCGGCGTGGTGCCCCACAGCTCAGTCAGGGCGCTGACAGCGTACACCGGCCCGATCAGGCGGCTCATCTCCCCCGCGGCCGGCGGGATGACCTCCGCCATCAGCTGCCCGAGTGCAACGGGGTCGGTGACCGCGGCGACCCGCTCGTCGGGCATCTTCTCAAGAGCACGGCGCACATGAGTGAGGATCTGCTGACGAACGGCATCGGCTGCCGACTTCTCAGCGGTCATTCGGTCTGCCCCCTTCCCAGACTGCCCCGCGCGCTCACACCGTGAGGTATTCGTTGTCCTCGGCCAGCAGGTGTTCGAAGGCGGCGAGGTTGCGGGTCGATTCCCCGCGGCTCACCCGCCACGCCCACTCCTTCTTCATCGAGGTGAGGAACCCGATGATGAGCAGCTCGTTGAAGCTCTCATCGGCAGCGGTGAGGAACTTGCCGAGGATCTCATCGATCGTGTCGTCGTCCCAGCCGCGCGGCGGGATCGAGGCGTTGAGGTAGACATCGCCGAGTTTGTCGGTGGCGAAGGCCAGTCCCTTGAGCCGGGAGTTCTTGTGCAGCAGCCACGCGTGGAACTCCGCATGGTTCTCATCGGCATGCCGGATGACGAAGGCCTGCAGGTCGATGCTGCGCGGGCTGCACTTGACCGACACCGTCGTCTTGAGCTTCCGCTCTCCCGGCAGGGTGACGACGGCGTGGGTATCGGCGAGCCGGTCGACCTCCAGCCCGAACTCCTCAGCCCAGGCCACCAGCCGGTCGGCGGCGGCGAGAGGATCTGTCGTGCGCATATGTGCTCCTGCCTCGGGTGCTCTTCCTAACTCGGGGTGCTTCCCTCAGCCTACGCGCTCCCCAGACGACCCGGACACCGCCCCGAGCACAGTATCGATGCAGCTGCGCCACGTGAATCGCGCCGCCCGCTCCGGTGCCGCGGCTGCCATCCGGGTCCGCGCGGCCTCATCGCTCAGCAGCCGGGCGATCGCCGTCGCCCAGTCCTGTGGGTCGTGGCTGGTGAGCAGCACGCCGGTCTCCGGGGTGACGATGTGGCGCAGTCCGCCGACAGCTGCGGCGATGACCGGCGTACCGCAGGCCAGGGCTTCAGCTGCGACGAAGCCGAAGGACTCGCTGCGGCTGGGCATGAGCACGGCATCGGCGGCCCGGTACCAGTCGACGAGCCGGACCTCTGGGCCCGGCGCCAGGAGGGTGATCGACGGTTCCGCTGCGGCGGCGGCCTCTATCGCACTCGCCGTGCGCGCGTCCGTGCCGCTGGCCGCCCCGAGCATGTACAGCCTTGCCGCGGGCAGTTCGGTGCGCAACTGCTGCATCGCCGCGATTGCGACATCGGTGCCTTTGATGTGCTGCATGCGGCCGATCACCAGCAGCACCGGGTGGTCTCCGAGCCCGAGGCGGCGGCGGGCTTCCGCGGCGTCGCCGGGCGTGTACTCGGCGTGGTCGATGCCGGGGACCGCGGTGATGACGCGCTCCGGCGCAGCCCCGAGGAGGTCGATGATGTCGGCGCGTTCGGCCGGGGTGTTGGCGATGACGAGGTCGGCAGCCTGCGCGATCTGCGGTTCGGCAGAGAGCCGATCGGCCGGTTCGCGTCGGCTGCCGGAATCGCGGTCCTTGACCGCGCCGATCGTGTGGAAGGACACCGCGAACTTCGCGCCCGTACCGTGGGTCTCGCGCATCCGCAGGATCGCAGCCGCCGACATCCAGTAGTGTGCCCACACCACCTGGCAGGCCGCCAGCTCCGGCAGCTCGGCCATCGCCTCGGCGATCGCATCGAGGTGGGTCAGCAGGTCCTCTTTGGTCCGGGCTGGGGTGTGCAGCCGGTGGATCCGCACCCCGGGCCCGAGGTGGGAGCTGGCTGCCCAGGTGACCGGTGCCTCGGGCGCGGGGTCCGGGTGCGTGGTTACCCCATCGGCAGTGTGGGCGGGGTCGGCGGTGATGATCTCGACCTGGTGGCCGCGGGCGGCCAGTTCGGTGGCGGTGGCGCGGACGTAGACGTTGAGCCCGCCGGCATCGCCCTGCCCAGGCTGGGCGTCGGGGGCGGTGTGCAGACTGATGAGCGCGATGTTCACGCTGGTGGGGTGTCCTCGTCGTTGAAGAAGCCGGTGAGGATGCGGCGGACCTCGGAGCGGCCCTTCCACAGGATCGATCCGGCCGGCAGCACGACGAGCTCGGCTGTCGGGAAGGCTTCGGCGTAGCGCTTGGCCATCTCGACGGGGTGGGCGGGATCGTCTTCGTGGGTGAGGACGAGGACCTCGCCGGTGAACTCAGCAGCGGCCTCCGGGGTGTCGACGGCGATCTCACCGGCGAGGCCGACGCCGTCGGACATGTCGGTGTCGAAGAGCGCGTCGACCTTCTGGCGCACCCAGTCCTGGACGGGTTTGGCGGCGGTGAGGTCATCCGGTTCGGTGGCCAGCAGCGCGTTGTACAGGCCCTCGCGGTCACCGGTCTCAAGCAGGCCGCGCATGAGGTGCAGGTGTTCGGAGTTGCGTTCGGCGATGTGGTCGGGGAAGCCGTCAAAGGAGGCCGGCAGCACGAAGGCGACCTTCTCCAATCGGGTGGCTGCCGGGTGGCGGCTGGTGATGAGGCGGGCGAGGCCGCCTGCGCTCATGGAGACGCCGAGAGCGCGGTTAGCCTGTGTGCGCTCGAGTGCCTCGGCGAGCTGATCGGCGATCGTCTGATACGTCCACGGGCGTCCCGGTGAGGGGCGGCCGCCGTGGCCGCCGAGGTTGACGAGCGCACGCGTGCCCTCGACGCCGGTGGCGAACGGGCGGGTGTCGCGGATCGCACCGGAGAAGCCGTGGCCGAACAGGGTCACCGGGCTGCCGTCGCCGAATGTCGAGACGTAACCGGTCTCAGGGCCGGGGCGGTTGCGGTCAGGGGTTCCCGTGGTGGTGGTCATCGGCCGCGGAACCGGGGGTCGACTGCGCGCAGGGCCTTGCGCACATCAGCGAAGTACACGGCTGCGGCGACGAAGCCGAGCAGAGAGAGGAAGAACGGGAAGCGCATGCCGCCACCGAGCGGCAGGGCGAGGAATCCGACGACGGCGGCGATGCCGAGCAGCACCGTCCAGAACACCTTCGACTTCTTGTCCGCAGCACGGTAGACCTCGTCCTTGTAGCGCAGCGAATCGAGGAATGCGGCGATCTCGACGACGAAGGCGACGACGACGATCGCCAGGTAGAGAAGGCTCTGGATATTGGCGAGGACCTGCATGCCCTCAGCCTAGCAAGCCGGAGACCCGCAGCCCGCCGGTCACAGCCATGGCGAGGATCACCGCGATGAGCATCGGCGCCCGGCAGATGAGTGCGAGCACACCGGCACCCACACCGATGAGCCGAGCCGGATCGGCCAGCTCCTGACCGTCGAAGACCGCGGTCGTCAGCGCCACGGCGGCGATGAGGACGACGGCAGACCGGTCGAGCCAGATGCGGGCCGGGCTCGGAGCAGTCTCATCGGGCCCGGCGGTGCGGGTCATGCCGCCCAGGCGCACACCGGTCAGGCGCAGCAGATACGTGCCGCCGGCTAAGCCGGCCAGGCTCAGGAGGAAGGCCAGCGGGCTCATCGGCGACCACCGCCTCGGGAGCGGAGTGCCACCCAGATGCCGAACGGCAGAAGGGCGAGCAGCCCGGAGACCGGGCCGAGGCCCAGCGGCAGCAGCGGGGTGAGTGCGAAGGCGACCGCCATGCCGAGGAGGGCGGCCGGGCCGGTGATGCGGTGCTTGAGATCGGAGGTGATGAGGGCCAGCAGGATGACGGGGAAGGCGGCATCGACGCCGAGCGCATCGGCGTCGACGACGCGGCCGAGCAGCTGGCCGGTGGCCGCACCGGCCGGCCAGCTGATGAGGATCGCCACACCCATGATGAGGAAGCCGTGCCAGCGGGTGCGTTCGGTGGGCTGGGCGCGGGAGAAGGCGACGGTCTCGTCATTGACGAGGTGGGCGGCGAAGAGTGAGCGGATGTCCTGCGGGATCCATGCGCCCACGGTCAGGCCGAAGGGCAGGTTGCGGGCGTTGACGAGCAGCCCGGCGAGCACAGCGAGCACGGGTGCGCCGCCGGCGGCGAAGACGCCGACGAAGGTGAGTTCGGCCGCCCCGCCGAGGGCGAAGACGGCAAGCATGAGCGTCTGCCAGACGGGGAAGCCGGCCGCCCCGGAGATCGCACCGTAGGAGACCGCGACGGCGAAGATCGTCAGGGTGATGACGGCGGCGGCGCGGGCGGCGGTGTCGAAGTCGACGCTGTCCGTACTGGAGGCCGGCGCCGGCAATCCGAGCCTGGAGACGATGTGGGCGCTGGCAACGGCCTACCAGGTGCCGCTGGCGCAGCTGCTCGATCCTCCCGCACCCGAGGTGTCGGTTATCCGGCGCGGGCAGATGCCGCAGCTGGCCTCAGGGTCGGCGGACTATGCCGCCGTGCTGCTGAGCGCCTCTCCCCCGCATGTGCGCCGGGACCTGTACCTCATCACCGCCGAACCCGGTGCGGTCAAGGAGTCCGAGCCGCATGAGGCCGGCACCATCGAGCATGTCATCATCGGCGCCGGCGCAGCGCGGGTGAGTGTGGCCGGGGAGACGGTCGAGCTGGCCGCCGGGGAGTATCTGCGCTGTCCCGGCGATGCCGCCCACACCTTTGAGGCACTGGAGCCCGGAACGCTCGCGGTCTTCGTCGTGCAGTCCGGGTGAGTGGGCCGGGCGGGTGAGCGAGCCGGGTTGGCTGGATGCTGCGGCACGGGCCGGGCGGCCGGTTATTCGACCGGTGGGCCGTCGGAGCTGTCCTCTTCGAGGGTCGGCAGCTGTTCGAGCGCATGCTCTTGGGTCGCGCCCGCGGCCTGCAGCAGGTCGGTGGCCAGCGGGCGCAGCAGCAGCACGAGTGTTTCGTCCTGGGATTCGCGCACGGCCTCGCCTTTGGGGTCGAGCCTGCTGGCCGCCTGGGACAGGTACTCCTCGGCCGGGACCCGGGAGGTGCCGCGACGCAGCGCGACCCGCAGCCGGTTCGCACCCTCGCCGAGGTCGGCGACGATCGCGGCCATCTCCGGGTGCGGCTGGCCGAGTTTGGACACCGCGAGGATGCGGCGGGCGATGACGCGCACCAGCCGCATCGCCCGGTCTGCGTACTCGCAGGCCTTCGCCAGGCGGGTGACCTCGGCGGCGTAGCGGCGGGAGCGGGCGTTGATGCGAGCGGCTTCCTGCGAGATCCGCAGCGATGAGCGCCAGGAGTCGATCATCGCCTGGGTGTCACGGGCCCGTGAGAGGGTCCGCTCCGCAGCGTGGGCATCGGCGCGCTTGAGCGCATCGGCGGCTTCGATGAGCAGTTCGGAAATCTCCTGCAGCAGCGCCGAGGCGCGGTCGCGCGGGGCCTTGCGCGCATCATGCGGGACGATGAGGGCCATGATGATCGCCACCGTCGCCCCGAAGAGGGCGTCGATGGTGCGGTCGAAGGGCTGGGCGGCCACCGCCGGGGGCACGGTGACGACATAGACGGACTGCACCCCGATCTGGGTGATGAAGATGCCCCCGGAGTTGATCATCGTGCCGATGAGCAGGCCGATGAACAGCACGATCATCAGCTGGATGATCCCCTGGCCGAACAGGTGGACCATCACCTCGCCGGCCAGCACGCCGAGGGTGGCCCCGAAGCCGATCTCCATCGCCCGGCGCAGCCGGCGATCGACCATCACACCGGTGCCGACGGCTGCGGCGACGGCGGCGAGGAAGGGGTATTCGTGGCCGAGGACGAGATAGCAGAACGCGTAGGCGGCTGTCGCACCGACGGTGACCTGCAGCAGCTGGGAGATGTTCGTGCGGATCCGGCGAGCGCCGATGCGCGAGCGGTTCTCGGCGACGCTGCCGAGGTGGCGGGGCCAGTCCGACGGGCGGGCCCACGACTGCTGCTGCATCAGCTCTCCTCCTGCCTTTCGACACTGCGGAATGCGCTCATCAGCCGGCTGACCAGCGTCAGTCACCTGGCTGCACTTCTTGAGTCTACTCGGGTGGGCAGGGCCGGGAGCACGGACTGAGTGTCCTGGCCAGGGGCGGCAGGCGGTGATGAGGGCTGCGGTCCTGTGCACCGGCGGACTCTCCGGGTGCGCGCTCAGCGGCCGCCCATCACCTGGTCCGAGCTTGAGGGGATCGGCTTGAGCGGATCGGGGCGTCAGGTCCGGTCGGTGAGACTCTGCGGAGCACTGCGCGCAGGCGGTGCAGCGCCCGTTCGAGCTGCCGGAGCGGCGGGCGGCCGATGCAGACGCGCAGTCCGGCACGATCGGAGTCGGGGTCTGAGAGCGTGGCGGCAGGGGGCGTGAGGAGCAGTCCCTGCCCGGCAGCCAGCTGGAAGGTCTGCTCTGCTTGTGCCCGGGGCATCGGCAGCCAGAAATGGAACCCGGCCGCAGGAACCGCGTCCATATGCGAGGAGAGCGCGGCTGCGGCGATGCGCAGGCGCTCCTCCGACTCTGCCCGCAGCGCTGCCGCCACTCCGGCAGCTGTCCCATCGAGGATCCACTGCGAGACGAGCTGCGCCATCAGCGGGCTGACCGCCAGCGTGGTCGCCTGCAGGACTGCCTGCGCCTGCGCTCGGTTCTGACCGGGCGCGACGAGGGCTCCGACGTGCAGCCCTGGGCTCAGGCTCTTCGAGAATCCGTTGACGTACCAGGTGCGCTCGGGCACGAGCGCTGCCAGCGGGGTGGTTCTCGCGGATCGAAACACCGAATAGACGTCGTCTTCGACGATGACGGCACCGCGCCGACGGCAGACGGCGGCGATCTCACGCCGGCGACGCTGACTCAGCGTGGTGCCGTAGGGGTTGTGCAGCGTGGGCATGAGGTAGACGATCCTCGCCGGCGCGCTGGCGGTCTGCCGCAGCGCCGCATCCAGGGCGCGCGGATCCATCCCAGCGCCGTCGTTGTTAACCGGCAGAACCCGGAGGCCCGCGTGCTGCGCTGCGACAAGCGCTCCCGGGTAGGTGTGCGGATCGGCGAGGACCGTCCCACCGCTTTCCGAGGCCGCGGCGAAGGCCACCGTCAGCGCGTGCTGAGCACCATGGGTGATGAGCACATGGTCAGGGGACGCATTCACTCCCTGTGCTCGCAGCCAGGCGGCGATCGCGTGGCGATGGCGCGGTGCGCCCAGCGGATCCGGATATGTGAACATCTCGGCAGTCGAGAGGCTGCCCGGCAGCTCTGCCAGCGCGCTGGCAAGCGTCCTCTCCGCCAGCTTGGGCGGGGGCACATTGACAGATAGGTCGATGACCTCGACCGCCTCATCAGCACTCCCGGCACCCGATACGAAGGTTCCCCTCCCATGCACAGCATGCACGAGCCCCTGCCGTTCAAGAGCTGCGTAGGCTCGCGTGACTGTGCCCACGGAGATTCCCAGACGCCCGGCAAGGTCCCGGTGCGCCGGCAGCCGGTCTCCAGGTGCCAGGACGCCGCCGGCGATATCCTCGGCCAACGCGGCCACCAGCCGCTCATACAGCGGTGCATGCACCCCTTCACCGATGCGCGGCTGCCAGCTCGGCCCGGCCGTCACCTCGCAGCCCTCCGTGTACTAAGACACCTGTCACACAGTTCCACGCATGCCACGCTACCCGAATGATGTGGATGAACCCCAGAATCACACCGCTGAATGCGCGGTGGTCGCAGTGACCCCGGAAACCCTCGCTGCTCTCGCGCTGTATGCGCTGACAACGTCGATCACACCGGGGCCGAACAACCTCATGCTGCTCGCATCCGGCGTCAACTTCGGACTGCGCAGGACGCTGCCGCATCTGGCGGGAATCAGCATCGGATTCGGTGTCATGGTCTTCTGCGTCGGGCTCGGGTTAGCGCAGATCTTCGCCGCTTACGCACCGCTCTACACCGGGATGCGCATCGCCGGAGCGGCATACCTCATATGGCTGGCATGGCAGATCGCGACTGCGGCGGCACCTGCGGAGGGAGAGTCACGCAGCCGGCCGATGGGATTCCTCGGCGCCGCCGCCTTCCAGTGGGTCAACCCGAAGGCGTGGGTGATGGCCGTCGGCGCATCGGCCAACTACCTGCCGGCCGACTCCTCGATCGCCCTGGTCGCCGTCGTCGCCGCAACCTACGCTCTCGTCAACGCGCCATGTGTCGCACTGTGGGCGGTCTTCGGCTCGGCCGTGAGCGGGTGGCTGCGAAACTCCCGGAACCGGCGCATCGTCAATCTCCTGATGGCCGGTCTGCTGCTCGCCACGCTGTACCCGATGCTCACCGCACGCCTGTGATCCGGTCACAATCGCCGACGCGTGCGGTGCACGGCCACCGTCGCCGTGCTCCAGCACCGCTCCGACCTGCCTCTGCTGTGAACGAGTCTGCTGTGAAAGCCTCTGCTTGGAGCGGCTCTGCTGTGAGCGGTTCTGCTGTGAGACGAGAACGGCCGATCGAGACGCAGCCTAGACGACGATGGACTCATGACTGAGACTCCCACTGCGCCGCTGTTCAGTGAGACCGTGCGACGCGAATTCTATGACCGCCGCGTGCTCGTCCTCGATGGGGCGCTCGACGATGACAACGGCACGCTGCTCGCCACCCAGCTCATCACGCTGGCAGCTGATGACCCGATCTCCGACATCTCCCTGTGGATCCACTCCCCCGGCGGTTCGGTGCCGGCCATGCTGGCGATACGCGATGTCATGCGCACGATCCCGAACGACGTCTCGACACTGGTGTTCGGCATCGCCTACAGCGCAGGGCAGTTCCTGCTGTCCGCCGGGACGAAGGGAAAGCGCAGGGCACTGCCGCACGCACGCGTGCTCATGCACCAGGGTTCGGCCGGGATCGGCGGTTCCGCAGTCGACATCTCACTCCAGGCAGACGACCTGCGGCACACCCGCGACACCGTGCTCGGACTCATCGCAGCAGACACCGGGCAGCCGCTCGAGCAGGTGTTCGAGGATTCGCTGCACGACCACTGGTATACGGCGCAGGAGGCCCGCGACTACGGCTTCATCGACGTGATCGTCGAATCGTTCGCAGACTACCGCCCACAGGCACGTTCGACAGCCGGCTTTGCACCTCAGAAGGAGACTGATGCCTGATGGGCAGCTACACCATTCCCAATGTCATCGCCCAGCATCCCCGCGGCGAACGCATCGTCGACGTCTACTCCCACCTGCTGACCGAACGCGTCATCTACTTGGGCACCGGAATCGACGCTGGCGCAGCGAACACGCTCATCGCCCAGCTGCTGCACCTGGAGACCGAGAGCCCCGAGCGTGACATCCAGCTCTACATCAACTGCGACGGCGGCGACCCGAGCGCCATGCTCGCCGTCTACGACACGATGACCTTCATCAAACCCGATGTGGCCACCACCTGCGTGGGGCAGGCCGTGGCGGTCGGCGCGGTCCTGCTGGCAGGCGGTGCCCCCGGCAAGCGCGCCGCACTGCCCCACGCGCGCATCGTGCTGCATCAGCCGGCCGCACAGGGACGGGGCACGATCCCGGACCTCATCCTGCAGGCAGACGAGGTGATCCGCCTGCGCTCCGACATCGAAGAGGTGCTGGCACACCACACCGGGCAGAGCCTCACCACGCTGCGGGCTGACACCGACCATGATCGGGTCTTCACCGCCCGGCAGGCCCGCGACTACGGACTGCTCGATCATGTGCTCACTCAGCGGTGAGCAGCCCGGGAATGCAGACGCGGCTCGCTCACGCAGCGAGCGCACACGACAGCGTGGCGGGTGCTGCCTGCGCGCGAGGAGTGCGCGATGCTGAGAGCGTTCGTGCGACATCGGCGGTGAGATCGAGCAGGCTGGTGCCCAAGGCACCGCTGAGGGCTGCGATGATCTCACTCGAGGGGTCTTTGAGGCCGCGCTCGATCTCCGACAGATACTGCGGTGAGACCCCTGCCCGGGCCGCAACCTGACCGAGTGTCTGACCGCGAGCGTTCCGCCTCTGCCTCAGCGCCTGGCCGACCATCTGCCGCCACAGCGGTTCGTGCGAGCGCACGGTGACCGGGCTTGCGGCAGAACCTGCGTGATCGACATCTGCGACGACGTGTATTTCAGTCATGCTTCATGGTAGGCCGCACGTTCTCCGCCTGTCTGCCGAATCTGCTGAGAGCAGAGACGGGTGGTCCGGCCCGTCGTCGGCTGTGCTGCGAATCCCAGTGATCACCTGCCCGGCGCAGTCGGTTATATGACATGCTGGGACTCGGTGACAGGAGGACAGATGACCACGAATCTCACGCGCGCGCAGGCGCGCTCCCGTTCGGAGCTGCTCAGCGTCGAGCTCTACACCGTCGACCTCGATCTCACTGCGGCCACAGATCCTGATGCGGAGACGTTCGCCTCGACGACGATCGTCGATCTCGATGCCGTGCACGACGGTGAGACCTTCATCGACCTCATCGCCGACTCGGTGTCCTCGGTCACGATCAACAATGAGCCGCTCAACCCGCGCACCGCCTTCGACGGCGCGCGCGTCCACTTCCCGGTCACCGCCGGGGCGAACCGGCTGGAGATCACCGCCGCCTGCCTGTACTCGCGTTCCGGTGAGGGCCTGCACCGCTACTTCGACCCAGCCGATGACAAGGTCTACCTCTACACCCAGTACGAGCCCACCGACGCCCGGCGGGTGTTCGCCAACTTCGACCAGCCCGACCTCAAGGCCCGATTCCAGTTCACCGTCACCGCCCCGAAGGACTTCTCCGTCCTCAGCAACTCCCCGGTTACCAGCGTCTCGGCACCGGTCCAGGGTCTGCTGCGCCACGAGTTCGCCGTCACCGGCGTGCAGTCCTCCTACATCACCTGTGTGACCGCCGGCCACTACGCCACCGCGACCGACACGTACACGCATCCGCAGACCGGTCAGACGATCGAGCTGGGCGTCCATACCCGCGCCTCGCTGGCCGAGCACATGGATGCCGAGTCGATCTTCACCGTCACCAAGCAGGGCCTGGACTTCTTCCACGAGCACTTCGACTACCCCTACCCGTGGGGCAAGTACGACCAGATCTTCGTGCCTGAGTACAACCTCGGTGCGATGGAGAACCCGGGCCTGGTGACCTTCACCGACTCCCTCATCTTCCGCGACAAGGTCACCCGCGCCTCCTATGAGGCGCGCGCCAACGTCATCCTGCACGAGATGGCGCACATGTGGTTCGGCGATCTCGTGACGATGGCGTGGTGGGACGACCTGTGGCTCAAGGAGTCCTTCGCCGACTACATGGGCGGGCTCGCCCTGGCTGAGGCGACCGAGTTCGATGACGGCTGGGTGACGTTCGCGCTGCAGCGCAAGGGCTGGGCGTACCGGCAGGACCAGTATCCGACGACCCACCCGATCGTCGCCGACATCCCCGACGTCGAGGCCGCCAAGCTCAATTTCGACGGCATCACATACGCCAAGGGCGCCTCGGTGCTCAAGCAGCTCGTCGCCTACGTCGGCCAGGACGCCTTCATGGCCGGCACCCGCCAGTACTTCCGCGCCCACGAGTTCGGCACCGCCACACTCACCGACTTCCTCGCCGCGCTCGAGGCCGCAGCCCCGGACCGCGACCTGGCCGCCTGGGCCGATGCGTGGCTGAAGACGACCGGGGTCTCCGAGCTCAGCCTGGAGATCGCCACAGATGACGACGGCACCATCACCGCCGCCGAGGTGGTGCAGCAGAACTCCGGGACCGGCGCCTCGGAAACAGGGGAGGCCGGGCCCGAGGCGGTGCGCCCGCACCGCTTCCAGCTCGCCGGATTCGTCCGCAAGGGCAATGTGCTCACGCGCACGCAGACGTGGGAGATCGACTTCGACACCGCCCGTGCCGAGGTGCCGGATCTCGTCGGCGTCAAGCGCCCGGATCTGCTGCTGCTGAATTACGGCGATGACGACTTCGTCAAGGTTCGCCTCGATGAGGTTTCGACCGAGACGGCACTCAAGCACGTCTCCCGGTTCGCCGATCCGATGGACCGGGCGCTGGTGTGGTCGGCGCTGACGAATGCGATGCGCGACGGGCTGCTGCCGGCCACCGACTTCCTCACCGCCTACAGCCGTTCGCTCAGCCGCGAGACCCACGCCGGGATCTCGGCAACCCTCATGCGCACGATGCTCACCGCCCTCGATGCGTGGTTGCCCGACCGCTATCTCAACCCAGCCCTCGACGGGCTGCTCGGGGTGTGCTTCGATGCGCTGGCGGCCTCGAAGCCGGGATCGGATGAGCAGCTGGCGCTGGCGCGCACGCTGCTCTCGCTCGTGCTGCGCAGCGCCAAGGTCAGCGTCGCCTCCCCGCCGGTCCGTGCCGGCCGGGAGCTGGCGCAGGCGATGGTGGCGGTGGAGACCGGTTCCGATATGAGCCCGGACTTCCCCGGCCTGACGATCGACCATGCGCTGCGCTGGCATGCGCTGACCGCGCTCGCGACACTCGGCTGGGCCGATGTGTCCGACATCGACGAGGCGCTGGCTGCCGATCAAACCGGTTCGGGTCGGCTGCACGCGCTGACTGCCGAGGCGGCCCGGCCGCTGCCGATCGCCAAGCAGCGGGCCTTCACCGCGGCAACGAGCGATGAGTCGCTGAGCAACGATGTCATCTCCGCGCGCATCGCCGGGTTCACGGTGTCCTCCGGGCTGCCGATCACCGAGCCGTTCGTCGAGGAGTACTTCCGGCTGCTCGAAGGCTTCTGGGAGCGGTCGATCGAGATCGCCCGCCGGCTCGTCAACGAGCTCTACCCGAGCTGGTCGATCCGCCCGGATGAGGTGCTGGTGATGACCGATGAGTGGCTGGAAGCGCATGCGGATGCCCCGGCAGCTCAACGCCGGCTGCTCATCGAGCTGCGCGATGACCTCGCCCGCTCGATCCGGCTCAAAGCCGCCGGCGACGGCAAGCACTGAACTGAGCGGGAGACCCGACCCTATTGTCGGGTTTTCCCCACCGCAGGCCCCGCAGGTGGCGGTCTAGCGTGAAGGCATGGCTCTTCGCTGCCGCATCTGGCCCCAGCTCCACGCTGTCGCGATCGTGCTGACGCTCGGTTTCGCACTCGGCACGGCCGCACTGCCGGCGCTGGCAGGCGAGACCCGCACCCCGCATGGTGGAATCGCCGGGGCTGAGCGTACCGGCGGGATCGACGCGGGTCTTGCCCGGCTGGTCTCCGATCTCGATACGCCCGGCATCGCCGTCGCGGTCGTCGGCCCTGACGGGATCGTGGCCGAGCAGCGGGCCGGTGACCTCGCCGGCGCACCGCCGACGGCACTGCGGTGGGGCTCGCTGTCGAAGGGCATCACCGGGTCGCGCGTCGATGCGCTCATCGCGTCAGGAGATCTGCGCCTGGCTGACATGCTCGGCGAGCATGTGCCGGATCTGCCAGCCGGGTATTCGGAGATCACCATTCGGCAGCTGCTGACGCATACGAGTGGGCTGAGCCACGATGTCGCGCTGACCGATGTCGACCGTCCCGACACCAGCGCACGCGAGGTGGTGTCTGAACTTCCGGTTCACGCACCTGCAGTCCGTCATGGCAGCGCGTATGAGTATTCGAGTCTCAACTACCTGCTGCTGCAGGCTGTCGTCGAATCCGTCACCGGTGAGCCGTTCGGCCCACCGGCTGGTGTGCCGGCGCACGGCTGCTCGCTGGAGACCGAGAACGGGTCAGTGCCGTTCTTCGGCATGCTCATTCCCGCCGGGCAGCGCTGCGACGCGGCTGGCCTGGGCTACGGGTACTTCGGCGGGACCTTCGACGAACTGACCGACTGGGCGGCATGGAACCTCTCGGCCCGCGGGCGGATCTTCCACGCCCATTCCCGGGCAGCCGCAACCCCGACTGAGGCAGACGCGCCTGCCTCAGACACGCGCAGCGAAGCGATGTACGGATTCGGCTGGAGCTACGACACGGTCGACGCCGGTGGCCGCACCTGGAAGCGCATCCATCATTCAGGAGCAGTCCCCGGTGCCTTCACCCGGATCGAGATCCTGCCCGATGACAATCGCGCCGTGGTGCTCATGGCATCCGGATACGGCGAGCCCGGTTCCGCAGACCTGCCCGAATCGACGCAGTTCCTGTCCTCGCTCCTCGTCGGAGGGCAACCTGTCCCTGATTCCGGTCCAGCCGAGGGCGCGGGCACCCCGGTCTACCCGATTGCGCTCGGCGCGCTTTCGGTGCTGACGGCCGGTGCCGGTGTATGGCTGCTTCTGCAGCTGCGCGGCCGGCCACGACGACCGGTGGCCGCGCTCGCCGTCTCTGCAGCGGGAAGCGCTGCCATACTCGCCGGTCTCATTCTCGGCGTGCCCGCGGTGACAGGTCTGAGTGTTGTGCAGCTGGGCAGGTGGGCGCCGGACATCGTGGTCCTGGCTGTCGCCAGCAGCGCGCTGACCGTCGCCTCAGCCTTCACCGCCCTCATCCGCTGGACGCGTATGCCAGGTCAGTCGGCGAACGCCTCGGCGACGAGCTCGAGGGTGCGCACGCGTGACGGTGCGGCATCGAGCGGATCGGACTCATAGGAGCCGGCGACCGGCTGGAGCATGATCTCGTCGACGCCGAAGCGCTCAGCATCGACCCGCAGCTTCGCTGCGACCTGTTCGGGCGTGCCGATCGCCCACGGGGCGGTCATCTGCTCGGCGAGCTTGCGGTGTCCGTCGGTCATGAGCTCGTCGACGCGCGCACCGACGGTCGGCAGCGGGCGCATCGGGTCGCCGACGCGCAGGTTGGCCATCGTGTACTGGTACGGCCCGGCGAGCTTCCACGCCTCCTCTTCGGTCTCTGCAGCGATCGTGTTGACGGTGACGAAGGTCTTGGGCGCGCTGCCATGCTCGGTGGCGGTGAAGTCGCTGCGGTAGAGCCCCAGCGCGGTCTCGGTGCCGCGGCCGGCGAAGTGGTGGGCGAAGACATACGGCAGGCCGAGCGCGGCGGCGAGCTGGGCGGAGTATCCGCTCGATCCCAGCAGCCACACCTCGGGAGCGGCGTCGAGAGCCGGGGTGGGTGAGAGCCGGTGGACCTTGTCGCCGAACATCGGGATCTCCGCACCACCGGGGCTGAAGAGGCTGAGGATGTCGACGATGTGCTGCGGGAACTGCTCGACCGGGTCGAGGGTGTTGCCGGCGCGGTCGACCATGCGGCCCTCGCCGAGGTGTCCGCGCATCGCTGCCGAGGTGATCGGGTCGGTGCCCGGTGCCCGGCCGAGACCTAAGTCGATGCGGTCGCCGTAGGCGGCGGTCAGCAGGGAGAACTGCTCGGCCACAGCCAGCGGTGCGTGGTTGGGCAGCATGACCCCGCCGGAGCCCAGCCGGATCTGCTCGGTGTCCTGGCCGAGGTACATGAGCTCGGTAGCCGGTGCCGTCGAGGCGACCGAGGGCATGTTGTGGTGCTCGGCCACCCAGTAGCGAGTGAAGCCGAGGCGCTCGGCGGTGTCGACGAGCTGTTTGGAGGCGCGCAGGGCCTGACCGGTCGTCTGGCCTTCGCGCACGGAGATGAGATCGAGTACTGAGAGCTTCATATCGGTGCGAACAGTGCATGAGTGCCCATCATTCCCGCTCACAGTTCGGACAGCACTGGCCTTATGGTGAGACGTGTGGCACCCTCGGGGTTATGACGAAGCCGCACGGATCCACCTCCTCAGAACCCGCGCAGCCACAGCCGCCGATCGCCCGCGATCCGCGCCAGGAGCGCAATGCCCGCATCGCGGTGACGATCTTCCCGCTGCTCGTCCTCGCCGGCGGCATCATCGGCTTCGCCGCTCCCGGCACCTTCACCCCGATGGCCGCAGCGGTGCCGTGGCTGCTCGGCGTGGTCATGTTCTTCATGGGACTGACGCTCACCCTGCCGGACTTCACCCGCATCGCCAAACGGCCCTGGGTCGTGCTCATCGGTCTGGCCGCCCAGTACATCATCATGCCGCTGGCCGGTTTGCTCGTGGCCACCGCCCTCGGCCTGCCCCCGGAGCTGGCCGTCGGCGTCATCCTCGTCGGCTGCGCCCCCGGCGGCACCGCCTCGAATGTCGTGACCTACCTGGGCCGCGGCGACGTCGCCCTGTCGGTGACGATCACCACCTGCTCGACGCTGCTCGCCCCGCTGCTGACGCCGATCCTGACGCTGTGGCTGGCCGGCCAGTTCATGGAGGTCAGCGCCGCGGCGATGATGATGTCGATCGTCAAGACCGTCTTCGTCCCCGTCGTCGCCGGTGTCCTCATCCGCGCCCTGGCCGGTCGCCTCGTCGATCGGATCATGCCGGTGCTGCCATGGCTGTCGACACTGGCGATCACGCTCATTGTGGCGATCGTCGTCGCAGGCTCCGCCGGCGCCCTCGTCTCGGCCGGGCTACTCGTCATCGCCGCGGTCATTCTGCACAACTGCGTCGGCCTCGGCATGGGCTATGCCGTCGGCCGGCTCACCGGCCTGAGCGCACCGGAGCGCCGGGCGCTGACCTTCGAGGTCGGCCTGCAGAACTCCGGCCTGGCCGCCACCCTGGCCGCGACCTACTTCTCACCGCTGGCCGCCCTGCCGGGCGCGGTGTTCTCGGTGTGGCACAACGTCTCCGGTGCCGTCATGGCGGCGTTCTTCGCCCGCCGCGCCGACTGAGCACTCAGACACGAAACCGCCTCGATCGCGTTGACCGATCATTGCGCCGCGGGGAACGGAAGCCCCACGCCTGTCAGATCTGGGCCGGCGAGGCCAGGCACGGAGACCCATGCGGATTCTGACTCCACGAACGATCGCGCAGGAGTAGGATCGATCGCAAGCTCAGCGGGCTCCTGAGGCAAGGAACCACCTGGTCCTCAGAGATTCGCAGCCTGGAGAACTTGACGCCCCCACTCCCCTCGCGTTCTCACGAAAACCGCTGACGAGCAACAAGGTTAGCCGGCCAGACGCGAGCTAACCAGCGGGTCCACGCTCGCGCTCTTCGCGCACCGCCGCCTGCGGCTTAGCACAAGCGTTTGATGCTAATAACTACGACATCCATGATGCGACGAGAATCAACAGTATCGGTCAAACCTACTTTGAGCATGAATACCGGGCTCCATGCTCGGACTCATTGCACGCTCCCCGCTCCGGCGGCAAGCTGACTCCACAAGTGCACGCGCAACTTCGGCGCAGACGAGCGCCAATGCGCCGCTAGCTTCAGACTCCCGAACACATTGCAGGTTGGCGCAGCTACCACGTCTATCGGTCAGCCAACCTCTGACTAAGCAAGGCATCGGGACTACAAGGCAGTTGACTTCCCTTCTCACCTGGGCAAACGACCAGCCTGGCCTTCTGTAACGCGCCTATGCAATACTGGGCGTTACACTCGGTTCAAAGGTGCTACTCGGAGGGAACTCACCATGCTGACATTTCCAGAGGGACACACACCCCGCTACACAGATTTCTCAATCGAAGCCATCTCGGACGAAACTATCCGTGAGGGAGGAGAGCGGGCGCTATACGGAGCTTCGGACAAGGACAAGATCCGACTCGTCGAGAAGCTCTCTCAGGCAGGGATCAAAGACATTGACGTAGGCTCCGGAATGCACGAGGCGCAGTTCCTCCGCAAGCTTCTTGTCATTCAGGACTCCTTCGACTCCATCACCGACGACACCAACTTTTCGTTCAACCTCACCCTGAAGACGTGGGAACCCCTGGTTGAACGCCTTGAAAAGGATGTTCCGCGATCGCTACTCCATCGCATCTACGTGAGCATTGGGATGATCGAGATCGGTTCAGATGAACAACTCTTTGAACACGTCGCAGAGCGGCTCAGGAGAATTGGCGTCGGACGACTTCGCTGCAGCCTTCTCAATGCGTTCTCTACGGAAATCGAAGAAGACAAATACTCACACCTCATGGCCCAGATCGACCGAGCGCGCAATGTCGGAATTAGCCTGATCCGAATCAACGACTCCGTTGGAACACTGTATCCGGATTCCACGGCAGTCCTTGCGGCGAACTTGGTCCACGACAATAAGGACATGAAGTTTTACCTCCACGGCCACAACGACCGCGGACTCGGAACCGCTAACTCGCTGGTGAGCATCCTGCATGGCTTCCAGATCATCGAAGGCGGAGTTGCAGGAGTCGGGAACCGTGCAGGGCTCGCCGAACTGGAGTCTATTACACGGTGCTTTGAAGAGAACAACATTCGGGTCAACTCTGGCCCAATCGACGTGGATCGCGTCATCGAGGCTGCCAGGTTCTCAGAACAGATCTATCTTACGGTGCCAACACCATACCGACCCGTCAGCGGGTTCTTAGTCACGAATGAGAACGCCGGAATCGTAAATGTCCCTGATTATCTCGGCGTCTCACGAGACGTCAACTACTTTCTCAACCGCGTCGGACTCTTCCCGACATACCTGCAGCAGATCCTTGTCGAAAGTGGCCTAAGCGAGAATGCTCTAAATCCTATCGTCATTGAGAGCGTCTACAACCGACTTCAGGAACGATTCGACCGGCAGTACACAGCTAAACTCGCCGAGTACGAGCGCTTAGTTGCCCAGATTGATGCCTTCTACGACGACATCGTGAGCCTAACCGAAGTAGTCGATACAGCGAAACAAGTGCTGCAGGAGCAGCCCGTCGAGGTCGCGAGTCTCGCGGAGGCCCGGCAATGACTCTCCTCGTCTACGGTGCAGGCGGGCTAGGCCTGTATTTCGCCGCACGATTGGCTCAGTCCGGTCAAGAGGTCATTCTCAAGGCGCGGCGGGAAGCTTCCCGCCGGAGTATACATGAACCGATTCGTATCTCGCGCGAAGGCACGACCGTGGAAGTCCACGGTATTCGTGTGGTTGAATCACTTGAGGACATTAGCGCAAAAGGCGCAATCATCGCTACCAAGGCCTGGCAAGTTGAAGATGCTGCACGTGACCTCAGCACGGCAATCGCGCAAGACGCACCGATCCTGACCACCCAGAACGGAATCGATGCTCCTACTCGTGTTGCCCAAATCTTGTGCAGTGAACATGTGTTTGCGAGTACCGTCGTTGTAATCGCAGAACGCACCAGCCCACTCGATGTACGCGTCGTCGGGCCTGAAGCGTCAATAACTGTAGGCAGCCTTGTTAAGCGACCTGCAACTGATGCCAACTTAATCACGCATCCGCTGGAGGCGGCCGGGATCTCGACTGCCTGGGCGGACGACATAAGCGCAGCTCTATGGAAGAAGCTAGCTTTGATCTGCTCTTACGGAGGGGTTGGAGCCGCCCTTGATCGGAATGTTGGACAAGCACGGGAGGACGCGCGCACCTGCGGGCTGGTCGCCACAGCGATGTCCGAAGTGTTCTCGGTTGCTAGCGCCGAGGGAGTATCTCTCAGCAAATCTGATCTTGCTGACAACATGGACATTTTTCTCAATCGCTTTTCCTCGCAGACAACATCATCTATGCATCGAGATCTGATGGCCGGCCGGCCATCTGAGCTGGAGGACCAAGTCGGCGCAGTCGTTCACCGAGCCAGGAGCCACGGAGTAGCTACACCCGTGTTGGACTTCGTCTACGCCTCAATGACTCCTCGCGAAGCGTTTGCTCGGGAAAACGCATGATGCCCCTCGGCCGCACAGCGGTCTATCCTAGAAGGTATGCCGCTGAGCGTTCCGCACATTCCTGTCCAAGCCGTGGTCGAGATCATCAACGAGTGGGCAACCACTCCGCAAGAGATCTCGACTCGCCCCTGGAGTGGATACCCGGGAGGGGATTCTACAGCCAGACGCGAACTGCTAGACGTCTGGCCGTCCAATGTCGCAGAGCCCGACGACGCATCAATTGTACGCGCATGCGATCTTATTTACCCCGTTTTCACAGTTCAGTGGCCGATCGAGACCGCAAACTATCTCAATCGAGCCATTGTCGAGTACGGTGTGGCACCTTGGTTAACTGGCACGCAGGACGCCTTGCAGCTGCGATGGTCAACCAATCACGTCGAGGAATTCATGACTGCGATAATTGTCGTATCGCTCTTAGAACACGTCAGTGCAGCCCCGCGGGAGCGTTTCGGAATCTGCGAGTCGACCACCTGCGCGGACGTGTTAATCGACCACTCACCAACGCACACCAAACACTTCTGCTCTCCCCGCTGTCAGACGCGCGAACGAGTGCGCGCTCACCGATCACGCAAGCCAGAATAGCCATCTCCTGACTTCCACAATTTTTGGGGTTTTCTTTGTGTCTGGAACTGTTTGTGCTGGTCAGCGTGTTGTGCGGTTCGCTCGTGGGTAACTACATGGGTGTCTGGAATG
>NZ_JBHMAU010000128.1:0-38155 GCF_042429315.1 Brevibacterium otitidis
CCTCGCGCTGACTACTGCGATCTGGCACAACCAGAAGACCGGACAGCCGGTACTCCGGTCACTGACCGCGTACGACCACTGAACCCTTGGAATCAATCATCTAGTCGCCCAGCCCGTAGCCACGGTCGTGGTCACGGGAGATCTCGATGGTCTGACGCCGCTGCTGGTCCAGCTGACGACGAGCCTGACGCGACCGGGACACGAGCCCCTGCTCGCGTGCCTCGCGCTGTGCCTCGACCTGCTGGCGCATGGTGTCCTGCGTGACCGGCTCGAGCCTCGAGGACCCGAAGCGCGTCGGCAGCCACAGGTCCCGCTTCTCGTTGTAGATGACGTTGGCCCGGAAGCCGAGGACGTGGCCGCCTTCGACCTCGGCGCGGTTGTCGCCGGCGGCTCGCTCAAGGTTTCGAAGCGTGCTATCGGGGTAGGCCCGGTAGCCATGATCGCGGCCCTCGGTGCGCCCCAGGCTGAGCACCTGCCGGCCCCAGGCATCCTCGGTTCCTGCACGTAGCTGGATGTCGAGCATCTGAGGTGACCGCTCGCTCTGCAGCGCGATCATCTCGGGGCCGGTCCGCCTCACGCCGACGAACCCGTCGAACGTCAGAACCTTCTTCGGCTGGTCCTGCTCGCCCTTCTTCGGTTGCTCCGGCTCACGCGGCTGGTTGTACGCCCGCGGCTCCTGACGCACCTCAAACGCCTCAGCAGGCTCCTGGACTGCCGGAGGTGCCGCGAAGGGCTCCTGAGCCGTCTGTGGGGCCTGCACGGCCTCCGAGACGGCCGGGGCCGCCTCGTCGCGGTCACGGCCCTCGTCGGTCCTCGACCGAGGCCGACGGCGCGGTGCGACCTCGAGGTCGTCGTCTTTGTTCTCAGCGCCCTGCGTAGGGAGAGGATCAGGTCCTCCACCGCGGATGTCACGGTCCAGGGCCGCGCGGCTCTCCGGGGGTGTCCAGTGCCTGCTGCTCGGCCCAGAGGTCATCGAGGGCAGCAGAGGCGCGATCACGGGCCGAGACGGCAGGCGCCTCGCGCTCGAGAGGCTTGACCGCAGGTGCCTTGTCCACGGGTGTCCGGCCATGATTCACGGCCAGCGCCTCGAGGTCCTTGAGCAGCTGCTGTCGCTCGACGCTCGGCAGCTGGCCGACCTCGCGCGGCGGGAGGTGCGTCAGATCCTGGTGGGCGGCCACGCGCTCCCAGGTGCCCTGGGCGACCTGCTCGAGCTGGTCCTGCACTCCGTCATCTCCGAAGCAGGGGCCGAGCGACCGCTTCGCGAACGGGTTGCTCCGACCGGCGACCTTGAAGCTGCGCAGCTTCACGTCGCCAGCCTTCGTCTCGCGCAGCGACGTCGTCACATCGCCATCCGTGACCTCCTCGAGCGTGTCGCTGAAGGTGCGCATCCGATCGTTGCGATCCAGACCGGCCAGAGATCCGGCGTAGGTCACCGACATGTGCTCGATCGCCAGGTCGACACCCTCACGCACCTTTTCCTTGTCGGTGAGCTTTCCCTTGAGACGTGCCCAGTACGTCGCAGGATCACTCTTACCCCGCTCGTACTGCTCGCTGCCGACCGGGGCAAGAGTCTGGGCGGGCAGGCCGTACTCCGCATGGCGCTCATTGAGCCGCTCGTCCATACGACGACGCAGCTCGTCGATGTCGGTCAACGTGCCCCGCAGGCGCTGTCCCGCACGGAAGCGCTCACCCTCGACCACCATGTCTTTGGCGATCACGGAGTTGATGACCACATGGACGTGATACTTGCCGCCCTCGCCACGCTCGCGCGCAGCCTCGGACCCCTCGGCGTCGGTCTGACCGACCATGAGCATCTGCTCGCCGGGATACATCTCGGTCAGGCTCTCCTGGATGAACCGGAACGCCTCGGCCGTCTGCTGCGGATCATCCGGGTTCACCTCATGCGGAGCGAAGCTGTACTCCATGTGGTAGCCCTCATGGCAGAGCTCGTACTCGTTCTCCGGTGCGACACGGACATGCGTCGCCGTCTCACCGGGACGAGCCGGCCCTCGACTGGACCCTCAAGCTCTACGACGGCTCGACCGTCCGAAAGCGAACCCAGGGGCGGACCAAGGGGGAGGTGCGCGCAAGAGCCAGGGAGGCGGCCCGAGAGCTGCTCGCCACCGGTCAGGGAGCGGAGTGGAAGACCTCGGATGACATCGGCGCCTTCATTGAACAGATCAGCCGACCGATGATCATTGAGTCCTCGTCGCTCCGCGACAGCACCAAGGTGCGGGATCTCCAGCCGCTCGACCTCATCCACGGGCGCTGTGGCCGCCACCCCCACAAGGCGGCCCTGGCCGGCATGCCCATCGTGACCGCAGGCACCTATAGCAAGCTCCACGCCTGCCTGCAGGACATCGCGCGCACCCACGGCACCGGCACGGCCGATCACGCTCGGGCGGTCCTCTCCAAGTACATCCTGCGCCCGCTCGTCCGCGAGGGGGTGTTGAGTGGTAACCCGCTGGCGGGGGAGCGGCTCGACCTCGACCGCAGCCTCACCTCGGCCAAGGTGTCCCGCGGGGGCGTCGCCATCGACGCTGCCGCTCACGAGCGCCTCCTCGTGGGCCTGCTGGCCATGGATACCGCTGAGGGTGTCGCAGCGCCCCGACGCGGCCCTGTGACCCGTGAGGCCCGCGTGGCCCGGAGAGAGAACGTCCGCATCGCGACGCTCATCAAGATGACGATGGGCCTGCGCATCACCGAGGTGCGCACGCTCACCTGGGATCGTGTCCGCAAGGTGCAGGGGAGCCCCTCAATCGCTGTGCCCTCTGAGATCGCGAAGAACCATACTTCCCGAGTCGTGCCCTTCTTGGACCCGAGGGTGATCGAGGTCGTCGAGGCCCACCGGCAGGTGTGCGAGGGCATCGTCTACGTCATCGGCAGTCCTGCTGACCGCAAGAAGCTCTGGGACAAGGACAACGCCCAGAAGGCCATCGCCGAGCTCTACAAGGAGTGGGCCGTCGAGTACGAGATCCCCGAGCTGATGACCGAGCGCTCGCATGTCTGGCGAGCCACCCTCAACATGATGTATCTGGATCGTGTGCCCGAGGTTGCCCGCACGGCGTTCTTCGGTCACACCGCCGCTGTCAGCCGCGAGCACTACACCGATCTCGCGCAGGTCGGGCCGATGCTCCTCGAGGCGCAGCGCCGTCGCGCTGAGAGTACGCACTGAGGTACGCAATGAGTCGCGTCTATCGCTATCAACTCGCGTCAGCTGATGTCGGCGAGTAGTTGCCGATATGAGCTTTTGAACTTGGGTTTTACCCATGTCAGCTCCCACTAGCCACTATACTTACCGGCGACGCAGAAGGTCGTAGGTTCGAATCCTGTCGCGGGCACGACATCAGGCCCGTCACCTGGAAACCCAGGTGACGGGCCTGTTTCGTCCCAGGTCGGTCAGCCGCCGGCGGGACGTGTCGCCCCGCTCACATCGATACCGATATGCGGGCCTCAAGTCGCTTAGCCACGGGCAAGGTAATACGCTAAGCACGTGACTCCCGAACAGCTCAGAGAAGCCATCAGCACTGCCATCAGCCAGCTCAACGAACAGCACGGCTACGCCATCGACGTTCCGGCCCGCCTGGTCGTCGAACGGCCGAAGAACCGTGCGCACGGAGACTGGGCGACGAATGTGGCGCTGCAGACAGCGAAGAAGGCTGGGCTGAATCCGCGTGAGCTCGCCGGCCAGATCGCCGAGGTGCTCGCCGCCGATGAGGGAATCGACACCGCCGAGGTGGCCGGCCCCGGATTCATCAACATCACCCTGGCGGCCGGAGCCGCCGGTGCGCTCGCTGCCGACATCGTCGCCGCCGGCGAGGACTACGGCCGCACCGAAACGCTCGCCGGTCACATCATCAACATGGAGTTCGTCTCCGCCAACCCCACCGGACCGCTGCACCTGGGCCACACCCGGTGGGCTGCGCTCGGCGACGCCATCGCCCGCGTGCTCGCCGCTGCCGGAGCAGAGGTCACCGCCGAGTACTACATCAACGATGCCGGTTCCCAGATGGACGTTTTCGCCGACTCCGTCGTCGCCCGCATTCTCGGCCGCGAGGTCCCTGCCGGCGGCTATCCGGGCAGCTATGTCACCGAGATCGCCGAGACCATCAGCGCGCAGAGCCCGGAGCTCGCCGCCGAGGTCAAGGCCACCGCACAGACACCCGAATCCGACCCGGACGAACCTGCTCCGGCTGTCATCCCCGATGATGTGCGCACCCGCCTGCGCACCCAGGCCTATGAGCTGCAGATGGCGGACATCCGGCAGACCCTCGCCGACTTCGATGTCAGCTTCGATGTGTGGTTCTCCGAAGCCAGTCTGCACAACTCGAATGCCGTGGCCGAGGCGGTGGCCCGCCTGCGCGAGCAGGGCCACGTCTACGAGCACGGGGGAGCGGTGTGGCTGCGCACCACGGAGTTCGGCGACGACAAGGACCGCGTGCTCGTGCGCGCCGACGGCAACCCGACGTACTTCGCCGCTGACGCCGCCTACTACCTCGACAAGAAGGACCGCGGCTTCATCGAGAAGATCTACCTCCTCGGCGCCGACCATCACGGCTACATCGGCCGCCTCAAGGCGATCGCCGCAGCTGCCGGCGATGACCCGGAGAAGAACATCGAGGTCCTCATCGGCCAGCTCATCACGGTCAACGGCGCCAAGCTGTCCAAGCGTGCCGGCAACATCATCGAGCTGCGCGACATCATCGCCTGGCTCGGCCGCGATGCCGTGCGCTACTCGCTGGCCCGCCAGCCGGCCGACTCGCCGCTGACGCTGGATCCCGAGGTGCTGCGCAGCGCCAGCAACGACAACCCCGTCTACTACGTCCAGTACGCCCACGCCCGCTCGCAGTCGGTCGCCCGCAACGCCGAAGCCGCCGGCATCACCACCGAGGCCTTCGACGCTGCGACCCTGACGCATCCGACCGAGGCGACGCTGCTGGCAGCCCTCGCCGACTTCCCGCGCGTCGTCGCGCAGGCCGCGGAGCTGCGCGAACCCCACCGCGTCGCCCGCTACCTCGAGAGCCTCGCCGGCAGCTTCCACAAGTGGTACGACGCCTGCCGGGTCACCCCGCGCGCCGATGAGGACATCGAAGCGGTCCACGCTTCGCGACTTATGCTCGACCTCGCCACCGCCACCGTGCTGCGCAACGGCCTGCGGCTGCTCGGCGTCAGCGCCCCGGAGAGGATGTAATGCCTGCACACATCGCCGGCATCCTCCACGCCACCCCGCCTCCGGTATGGCTGCCGTACCCTGAGGACGTCAACGCCCTCATGCCCTCCCTGTGGCCGCGCAGCGTGGCCAAGAACGAGGCGGGAGAGCTGACGATCGCCGGCCACCGCGTCACCGACCTCGCCCGCGACTACGGCTCCCCGCTCTACGTCCTCGACGCCGCCGACCTCCGCCACCGCGCCGCAGGCTTCGTCACCTCCTTCCAGCAGGCCTTCGCCGCGATCGGCACGGAGGCGCACGCCTACTATGCGGCCAAGTCCTTCCTCTGCACCGCAGTCGCCGAATGGGTCGCCGCCGAAGGCATGGGCATCGACACCTGCACGCTCGGTGAGCTCATGGTCGCCTGCCAAGCCGGCGTCGACCCGCAGACCGTCGGCCTGCACGGCAACAACAAATCCGATGAAGAGATCGCCTTCGCCCTCGACTGGGGGATCGGCCGCATCGTCGTCGACTCCTTCGACGAGATCCCGCGGGTGGCC
This sequence comes from Brevibacterium otitidis, assembly GCF_042429315.1. NCBI lineage: Bacteria > Bacillati > Actinomycetota > Actinomycetes > Micrococcales > Brevibacteriaceae > Brevibacterium > Brevibacterium otitidis. The sequence goes on from NZ_JBHMAU010000128.1 coordinate 5,710, forward strand.
GCCGCCGCCCGCGCCCGAGGTGTCACCGCCCCGGTCATGCTGCGCGTGACCGTCGGCGTCGAAGCCCACACCCACGACTTCATCGCCACCGCCCACGAGGACCAGAAGTTCGGCCTCTCCCTCCACAGCGGCGATGCCTTCGAAGCCGCCCGCCGGATCGCCGCCGAGGAGCACCTCGACTTCCGCGGCCTGCACAGCCACATCGGCTCGCAGATCTTCGAATCCTCCGGCTTCGACATCGCCGCCGCGCGGATCATCGAGCTGCGCGCCCGGATCCTGACGGAGCTCGGCGTCGATCTGCCCGAGGTCGACCTGGGCGGCGGCTTCGGCATCCGCTACACCTCACAGGACACCCCGCTGCCCTTCTCCGAGATGGCCGAGCGTCTGGCCGCTGTCGTCGCCTCCGCCTGCAAGGCGACCGGCGCGCAGCTGCCGGTGGTGTCCTTCGAACCGGGCCGGGCGATCTGCGGGCCCGCGATCTTCACCCTCTACACCGTCGGCAGCACCAAGGTCGTCGACACCGGCTCCGGTGAGCGGCTCTACATCGCCGTCGACGGCGGCATGAGCGACAACATCCGCACCGCCCTCTACGACGCCGACTACTCGTGCACGATGGCCAACCGCCGTTCCGAGAGCGAACCGGCAGTCGTGCGGGTCGTCGGCAAGCACTGCGAGAGCGGCGACATCATCGTCCGCGATGAGTATCTCCCCAACGACGTCACCCGCGGCGACCTCATCGCCGTGCCGGACACCGGCGCCTACTGCCGGTCGCTGTCGTCGAACTACAACCACGTCCCGCGCCCGGGCGTGCTCGCCGTCGACGGTGAGCAGATCGGCTGGGTCATCCGCCCGGAGACCCACGCCGACATCCTCGCCTGGGACACCGGTTTCGCACCGGCCGCAGACCCCTCAGAGACCACCAGCGCATCTGCGCCTGCGCCCACCACCGGTGCGGATGCGCCCTGCGAGGAAAGAAGGAGCACCACTCGATGAAACCCCTCAAGGTCGCCATGCTCGGCTGCGGTGTCGTCGGCACCGAAGTCGCCACCCGGATCCTCGGCAACGCCGCCGATCTCGAAGCCCGGATCGGTGCGCCGCTGGAGCTGTCCGCCGTCGCCGTGCGCGATGCCGCCAAGGACCGTCCCGGCATCCCGGCAGAGCTGCTGACCACCGACACCGCTGCCGCCATCGACGGAGCCGACATCGTCGTCGAGCTCATGGGCGGACACGAACCGGCCCGCGAGCTCATCCTCACAGCGCTGCGCTCCGGCGCCTCCGTCGTCACCGCCAACAAGGCGCTGCTGGCCAGCGACTATGCCGAGCTGCTCGCTGCCGCTGAGGAAGCCGAGGTGCGCCTGGAACACGAGGCGGCCGTCGCCGGCGCGATCCCGATCATCCGCCCGATCGTCAACTCCCTGGCCGGCGACCGCATCACCCGGGTGCTCGGCATCGTCAACGGCACCACCAACTACATCCTCGACCAGATGGAGAAGGAGGGCTGGGACTTCGACCACGCGCTGGCGACCGCGCAGGAGCTCGGCTATGCCGAAGCGGATCCGACCGCTGACATCGGCGGCCACGATGCTGCGGCCAAGGCGGCGCTGCTCGCCTCGCTGGCCTTCCACACCCAGGTCGGCATCGACGACGTCCACGTCGAGGGCATCACCGGGGTCACCGCAGATATGGTCGAAACCGCCTCGGCGCAGGGCTTCACCATCAAGCTGCTCGCCATCTGCGAGACGCTGGAGGACTCTCCGGCCGGCCCCGGCGTCTCCGCGCGCGTCTACCCTGCACTGCTGCCCAAGGATCACGCGCTGGCTGCCGTCGGCGGTGCCTTCAACGCCGTCTTCGTCGAAGCCGAGGCGGCTGGTTCGCTCATGTTCTACGGCCAGGGGGCCGGCGGTGCGCCGACCGCCTCGGCGGTGCTCGGCGATATCGTCTCAACAGCCCGCCGCACGGTGCTCGGCGGTGCCGGCCAGGCCCGCCGCTCTGTCGATGATCGGCTGCCGGTGCTGCCGATCTCCGCGATCCGCACCCGCTACCAGATCACCTTCGATGTCTTCGACCGTCCCGGTGTGCTCGCCCAGATCTCGCAGGTGTTCGCCGAGGAGGGCACCTCGATCGAGCTCATGCAGCAGACGAAGCTCGAACTCACCGACGACGACGCGCCGCAGCGGGCCAAGCTCGTCATCGCCACCCACTCGGGCACCGATGCCGCGCTGGCAAAGACGGTCGAACGGGCCGTCGCCCTCGACGTCGTCAACGAGCTGAAGTCCGTGCTGCGGATCGAAGGCCACTGAACCACCGCCTCGGCGCCGGCGGCGCACGCCGGCACCAGCCCACCAGCTGAACCTGTGAAGGAGACCCCATGACCGCTGCCCACCGCCACCAGTGGCAGGGCGTCATCGAGGAGTACCGCGACTTCCTCGACATCGCTGCCGAACCCCGCGCCGTGACCCTCGGCGAGGGCGGCACCCCGCTCATCCATGCGGAGAAGCTCTCCGCGCGGACCGGCGCCGAGGTGTGGGTCAAGTACGAGGGGATGAACCCCACCGGCTCCTTCAAGGACCGCGGCATGACGATGGCGATCTCCAAGGCCGTCGCCTATGGTGCCAAGGCCGTCATCTGCGCCTCGACCGGCAACACCTCGGCCTCGGCTGCTGCCTATGCGACGAAGGCCGGGCTGACGTGTGCGGTGCTCGTGCCCGCCGGCAAGATCGCAGTCGGCAAGATGAGCCAGGCGGTCGCCCACGGAGCGCAGCTGCTGGAGGTCGACGGCAACTTCGACGACTGCCTGACGCTGTGCCGCAAGCTCTCGGAGTCCTACCCGGTGCACCTCGTCAACTCGGTCAATCCCGACCGCATCGAAGGGCAGAAGACCGCGTCGTTCGAGATCGTCGATGCGCTCGGCACCGCTCCGGACATCCACGTGCTGCCGGTCGGCAACGCCGGCAACATCACCGCCTACTGGAAGGGCTACCGGGAGTACGTCGCTGCTGGGCTGGCCGCCTCCACCCCGCAGATGTGGGGCTTCCAGGCCGCTGGAGCCGCGCCGCTCGTCAAGGGACACCCGGTCGATGACCCGGAGACCGTCGCCACCGCGATCCGGATCGGCAACCCGGCCTCCTGGGAGCAGGCGATCGCCGCGCGCGACGAATCCGGCGGCGTCATCAAAGCCGTCACCGACGAGGAGATCCTCGCCGCCCACCGGCTGCTGTCCTCGACCGAGGGCATCTTCGTCGAGCCCGGTTCTGCCGCCTCGATCGCCGGTCTGCTGCAGCAGGCCGAGGCCGGTGAGGTGCCCGCCGGTGCGCGCATCGTGTGCACTGTCACCGGGCACGGGCTCAAGGATCCGCAGTGGGCGCTGCACACCGCTGACGGCTCCGACCTCGCCCCCACTCGGGTGCCGGTCGACGCTGTCTCGGCCGCCCGCGAGCTCGGGCTCGAGGACGCCTGATGACCTCGACGGCGGCCGCCGTGCCGCAGGTGATCGGCGAGTTCGAGATCACGGTGCCGGCCACCTCGGCGAACCTGGGCGCCGGCTATGACAGCTTCGGCATCGCCCTCGAGATCCGCGACACGGTGTGCGCCCGGCTGCACGATGGGCCGGTGGATCCGGCCGACTGTGTGCATGTCAGCGGTGAAGGCGCAGGTGTCATCCCGACCGGCCGCGACCACCTCATCCTGCGGGTGATCCGCGAGGTGCTCACCGCCCGCGGTGTCGACGCCGGTGACCGGATCACGCTCGCATGCGAGAATGTCATCGCCCACTCCCGCGGCATGGGCTCCTCAGCTGCCGCCGTCGTCGCCGGGATCGCGATCGCCGATGCCGTCAGCACGACTCTCGGTCTGCGGGTGCCGCCGCCGGAGGAGAAGCTGGCGTGGGCGACTCACTTCGAAGGCCATCCGGACAATGCCGCCCCGGCGCTGTTCGGCGGTGTGACCGTGTCCTATTCCGATGGTGCGGGGCAGCCGCGGTCGGTCTCCGTGCCGGTGGCCGACGATGTCGCCGCGGTGCTGCTTGTGCCGGACAACCGGCTCGAAACTGCGGTGGCCCGCTCACTGCTGCCGGCCACGGTGCCGCATGCCGATGCGGCGGCCAACGCCGCGATCGCCGGACTCTTCGTCTACGCGATCGGCCACGACCCCTCACTGCTGCTCGATGCCACGGTCGACCGGCTCCACCAGAACTACCGGCGTCCGGCGATGACCGCCTCACTTGAGCGGGTCGACGCTCTGCGCGCGGCTGGACTGGCTGCGGTGGTCTCCGGTGCGGGACCGACGGTGCTCGTGCTCGGCACTGGCGATGATCTGCATGCGCAGGTCGAGGCGGTGCTCACCGGCGACAGCTCCCGGATCATCCCGGCTGCGATCGCCGATACCGGCGTCGAGGTGATGGCCACCGACTCCCGGCTGCGCGGCTGAACCACCGACCGGGAGAACCGGTCCTCGGGCTGGTCACGGCCCTGCAGGCACGGGTGGGGGCGAAATGCCGGCGCGGGATTCGCGCTCCGGGCGCGAAAGCGCTAGGGTGGAACCGTTCCCCAGCATTCTTCGCATCATCGGCGCGTCCATGTGATCGTGCCCTCCGCGACTCTGGTGGGAACGCTCTTCGTACCGCGCCATCTGTGGTGTTCGAGGTACTTCATTTTGTGAATGCACGCAATCTCGCGTGCGGTCCGTCGCTGCAGCACTGTGTTCATGCAGCTGCAGCCGAACGAGGGAGAAGGAACCTTCGTGTCAGAAAGCAATCTCGCTGCTCTGCGACTGCCCCAGCTTCAGGAAATGGCCGCGGGTCTCAACATCAAGGGATACCGCCGCCTGCGCAAGGGGGACCTCATCGCCGCTATTGAGAGCAGGACGTCGGGCGCCGCTGAGAGCAGCCCGGCACCGGCTGCCGCAGCCCCGGCTGCGCAGCGGCCCGCGGCACAGACCGCACCCCAGACCGATGACCAGCCAGACACTGCTGCCCCAGAATCGTCCCGCCAGTCCGAGAAGAAGTCGGCCGGTCAGCAGGACGACCAGCCCGCTGCCCAGCAGGAGCACGGCCGCAACCGCGGTGGTCAGCACGACCGCGGCGACCAGTCCCGCCAGGACCAGCCGCGCGGCGGGCAGGACGACCAGTCCGAATCCCGCGAGGCCAACGGCAGCCAGGACGAGGACGGCGGATCCCGCCGCCGCGGCAACCGCCGTGAGCGTGGTGAGCGCCAGAACCGCGGCGACAACCGCGAGAACCGCGGTGACAACCAGAACCGCGACCAGAATCACGAGAACCGCCGCGGCAACCGCGGCCGGGGACGTGACCGCAAACGTCGCGGCCGCGGTGAGGGCGATGACCAGAACCTGCGTCCCGATGACGTGCTCATCCCCGTCGGCGGCATCCTCGATGTCCACGACAACTACGCCTTCCTGCGCACCTCCGGCTACCTGCCCGGCCAGAACGACGTCTACGTCTCCGCCGGCATGGTCAAGAAGAACGGCCTGCGCAAGGGCGACGCCGTCGTCGGTGCGATCAAGCAGCCGCGCGAGGGCGACAACCGCTCGAAGCGCCGCGAGAAGTTCGATGCGCTCGTCCGCCTCGACTCCGTCAACGGCCTGAGCATTGAGGACGCCAAGCGCCGCGTCGACTTCTCCAAGCTGACGCCGCTGTACCCGCAGGACCGCCTGCGCCTGGAGACGGCCTCGAAGCTCATCTCCACCCGGATCATCGACCTCGTCTCGCCGATCGGCAAGGGCCAGCGCGGCCTCATCGTCGCCCCGCCCAAGGCCGGCAAGACCACGGTCATGCAGCAGATCGCCAACGCCATTGCCGAGAACAACCCTGAGGTCCACCTCATGGTCGTCCTCGTCGACGAGCGTCCGGAAGAGGTCACCGATATGCAGCGCGCAGTCGAGGGCGAGGTCATCGCCTCGACCTTCGACCGCCCGGCCGATGACCATACGACGATCGCCGAACTGGCCATCGAGCGCGCCAAGCGCCTCGTCGAGATGGGTCAGGATGTCGTCGTGCTGCTCGACAACATCACCCGCCTCGGCCGCGCCTACAACCTCGCGCAGCCGGCCTCGGGCCGGATCCTCTCCGGTGGTGTCGACGCCAACGCGCTGTACCCGCCCAAGAAGTTCTTCGGTGCTGCGCGCAACATCGAAGGCGGCGGCTCGCTCACGATCCTCGCAACCGCGCTCGTGGAGACCGGTTCGAAGATGGACGAAGTGATCTTCGAAGAGTTCAAGGGCACCGGCAATATGGAGCTGCGCCTGTCCCGCCACCTGGCCGACAAGCGGATCTTCCCGGCCGTCGACGTCAACTCCTCGGGCACCCGCCGTGAGGAGAACCTCATGAGCCCCGAAGAGCGCAAGGTCATGTGGAAGCTGCGCCGGGTGCTCTCCGGTCTCGAACAGCAGCAGGCTCTCGAACTGCTCATTTCGAAGATGAAGGAGACCGGCTCGAACGCCGAGTTCCTCTTCCAGGTGCAGAAGACCACTCCGCTGCCCAAGTCAGCCGCCGACGACAGCTGATCGGCTGACCGCAACTGCATGACTGAGACTGCTGACACGAGCGCTGATATCGAGTCCCTGCGCCAGATGGTGCACATGCTCCGCGACGAGCATGCGCGCATCGAGCAGGAGCTCGCCGACCCCGAGGTGCACGCCAACCCGGGCACGGCGCGCCGGCTTACCCGCCGGTACGCCGAGCTCGAGAAGATCGTCACCTGCTGGAACGCGCTCAGCAGCACCCAGGAGGATCTGCAGGCCTGCAGAGAGCTCGCCGACGACGATGCCAGCTTCGCCCAGGAGCTGCCTGCGCTCGAAGAGCAGCGCGGACAGCTCCTGAGCGAGCTGCGGGATCTGCTCGTGCCCCGCGACCCGGACGACGACCGCGATGCCCTCGTGGAGATCAAAGCCGGTGAAGGCGGTGAGGAGTCGGCCCTTTTCGCCTCCGATCTGCTGCGGATGTACCAGCGGTGGGCCGACCGGCGCGGCTGGTCGAGCGAGGTCATCGACATCACGCTCTCCGACCTCGGCGGCGCCAAGGACGTCACCCTCGCCATCAAAGCCAAGGACGACGGCGCCTACGGCTGGCTGAAGTTCGAAGGCGGCGTCCACCGCGTGCAGCGCGTCCCGGTGACCGAATCGCAGGGACGCATCCACACCTCGGCAGCGGGCGTCATCGTGTTCCCGGAAGTCGACGAGCCCGGCGAGATCGAAATCGACGACAACGACCTGCGCATCGACGTCTACCGCTCGTCCGGTCCGGGCGGCCAGTCGGTCAACACCACCGACTCCGCGGTGCGCATCACCCACGTGCCCACCGGCATTGTCGCGAGCTGCCAGAACGAGAAGTCCCAGCTGCAGAACAAGGCCGCAGCCCTGCGGATCCTGCGCGCCCGGCTGCTCGCCGCCCAAGCCGCCGAGGCGGCCGCTGAGGCCGATGACCGGCGCCGTTCCCAGGTGCGCACCGTCGACCGCTCCGAGCGGATCCGCACCTACAACTTCCCGGAGAACCGGATCGCCGACCATCGCAGCGGCTACAAGGCCTACAACCTCGACCAGGTGCTCGCCGGCGACCTCGATCCGGTCGTCGAATCCTGCCGCGCCCTCGACCGCGCCCAGCGTCTCGAAGAGGCGCAGTAGGCATGTCCGCGGGTGCCGCCCCGGATGCCGCACAGCCGGCCGATCAGCTCATCGTCACCGCCCGCAACCGCCTCTCTGCGGTCGGCATCGAGACCCCCGGCACCGATGCCCGGCTGCTGCTGGCTCATGTGCTCGGCCTGAGCCACAAGGAGCTCTCCCTGCAGCTGCTGCGCGGCTTCGACGTGCCGGCTGAGCAGGCCGCCGAATACGAACAGATCCTGCAGCGCCGTCTCGCACGCATCCCGCTCCAGCACCTCACCGGCCGCGTCGGCTTCCGCCATCTCGAGCTGCAGGTGGGGCCTGGCGTGTTCATCCCGCGCCCGGAGACCGAACTGCTCCTCGAACCGGCCCTCAGCCGCGCCGCCGCGCTGCGCGCCACAGGCCAGCATGAGGGAAACGGGCAGCCGCGCCGCCTGCGGATCCTCGACATGTGCACCGGCAGCGCAGCCCTCGCACTGGCCGCGGCCACCGAGATCCCCGGCAGCGAGGTGCATGCCGTCGAGCTCTCTGCTGAGGCCCTGAGCTGGGCGCAGCGCAATCTCGACGCCACCGCCGAAGCGGTCGCGGCCGCCGGCTCGACCCTCACCCTGCATGCCGGTGACATCGCCGAGGTGGTGCCCGCCCTGGGCTCCTTCGACATCGTGCTGAGCAATCCGCCCTATGTTCCCCAGAACCGCCCGCCCGAGACCGAGGAGGTCACCGGCTACGATCCGCAGCTGGCCCTCTACGGCGGCAGCGCCGATGGCATGGCGATCCCCGCACAGGTCATCTCTCTTGCAGCGGCTGCTCTGAACGCAGGCGGACTGCTCTGCATCGAGCATGACGAGACGCAGGGCCCGGCGATCGTGCAGGCCTGCCGGGAAGCGGGAATGCGAAGCGCGCACACGCACAGCGATTACACTGGCAGAGACCGTTTCACCACCGCCGAGCGCCGAGAAGGGCCGTGAATGTCGCGCACGTTCCGCATTGACAATGATGAGATCCGAGACCTGGTCTTCGCCGAATGCGCCCGCGTCCTCGAAGCCGATGGCCTCATCGTCATGCCGACCGACACCGTCTACGGCATCGCAGCGGATGCGTTCTCCGCTACCGGCGTGGGGAAGCTGCTCAAGGCCAAAGGCCGCGGCCGCGACATGCCGCCGCCGGTGCTCATCGGCCAGCGTGAGGTGCTCATGGCCCTCGCCGAGGTGCCGGGCACCGAGGTCTTCGAACTCACCAAGCGCTTCTGGCCGGGTCCGCTGACGATCATCTGCGGCGCCCAGGCGATGCTCGACTGGGACCTGGGCGATACCCACGGCACGGTCGCCGTGCGGATGCCCGACCACCCCGCTGCGCTCGAACTGCTGCGCACCACCGGCCCGCTGGCAGTCTCATCAGCCAATACGCACGGTGCTCCGGCAGCCGGCAATGCTGCCGAGGCCGAGGAGATGCTCGGCGAGAGCGTCGACATCTATCTCGACGGGGGAGAGGTGGCCGGCACTGGCGCCTCGACGATCGTCGACCTCACCCGCACCCCGCCGCGCATCCTGCGCCAGGGGCCGATCAGCGCCGCGGAGCTGCGCGAGGTGCTGCCCGACCTCGCCGACCTCGCCGGCGCCTCGGGCACGGAGGCGCCCTCGGATAGCGAGGCGACCGGCGCCTCGGGTGCGGAGGCGCCCTCGGATAGCGAGGCGGCCGGCGCCTCGGGTGCGGGGGAGAGCAGCGCAGCAGATGCGCAGACACCTGACGAAGACGCGCAGGAGTAGTGCTGCGTGCGCGCCTACCTGTTCGTCCTCCTCGTCGCAGCGATCGTCTCGTACCTCGTCACCCCGATGGTGCGCCGGATCGCCGAACGCGGACTCATCTTCGCGCCCCTGCGCGCCCGCGACGTGCACTCGGTGCCCACCCCGCGTCTCGGCGGGGTGGCGATCTACGCCGGGCTGATCGTCGGGCTGCTGTTCGCCTCGCAGACTCCGTTTCTCGAAGAGCTCTTCGTCCAGCCCGGGGCGATCGTCGGCATCGTCGGCGCAGCGACGATCCTGTGTGTGCTCGGCGTCATCGACGACATCTGGGACCTCAACTGGATCACCAAGCTCGCCGGCCAGACGCTGGCGGCCGGGTTCATGGCCTTCAACGGCGTGACACTGCTGTCGATCCCGTTCAACTCCGTCATCATCGGCTCGCCGCGGATGTCGATCATCCTCACCGTGCTCGTCGTGCTCATCACCATCAACGCCGTCAACTTCGTCGACGGCCTCGACGGGCTGGCCGCCGGGATCGTGACGATCGGCGGAATGGCGTTCTTCGTCTACTCCTACAGCCTGGCCGTCGACACGAGCTCCGACAGCTACGCCAACCTCGCCTCGCTCATCATCTCGCTGCTCGTCGGTGCGTGCCTGGGGTTCCTGCCGCACAACTTCAACCCCGCCCGGATCTTCATGGGCGACTCCGGCTCGATGCTCATCGGCCTGCTGCTGGCCGCCTCGACGATCCGGGTGACCGGCCAGGTCGATCCCGCACTGCTGTCAAACCAGCGCGTCTTCGCGACCTACCTGCCGATCATCCTGCCGGTGGCGGTGATGTTCCTGCCGCTGCTCGACCTCGGCCTGGCACTGCTGCGCCGGATGGCGGCCGGCAAGTCGCCGTTCTCCGCTGACGCCAAGCACCTGCACCACCGCATGCTGCGCCTCGGGCACTCACACGCCCGGGCGGTGCTCATCCTCTACTTGTGGACGGCGATCTTCGCCTTCGGCTCGGTGTCGTTCCTCATCGCCACCCCGATGGTGAATGTGCCGATCATCCTGCTGGCCGTGGCGATCACCCTGTTCCTGACGTTCTATCCGCTGTACTCGCGCCTGCGCGCAAAGGAGGCCATCCGATGACCGAGCCGATTCCCGCTCCGCACGAGCGCCACGAGACCGAGATCGACCGGCAGTGGAAGGCGATCTGGTTCCGGCTGCTGGTGCGCGGTGCGATCCTCGTTCTCGCCGTCACCATCGTCGGGGGGCTGCTCGGCATGCTCTTCGCCGGCCAGCAGGGCCTCAACGGCGCACTCGTCGGCGGGGGACTGGCGGCAGTGTTCCTGCTCATCTCGCTTGCCATCATGTACATCGGCCGCAGCTGGAACCTCACCGTCATCGCCGGCGCGCTCGGGGTGGGATTCCTGTTCAAGGCGTTCATCTTCATGATCGTCATCTGGCGGATCAAGGACGCCGCCTGGCTCGATGGGACGACGGCGTTCTTCACGATCGTCGCCGCAGTCATCGGCACCTCGCTGCTCGATGCGATCACCGTCACACGTGCGCGCATCCCGACTGTCGATCCCGAAGCGCGCTGAACTGCGCCGGGACGGTCGTGCAGCGCTGCAGATCGGCGCGGGCCCGGGCCGAAGCCGGGTGTGCGAGCCCGGCACAAGGCCTGAAATCACGCCGATCGCAGCGGTTGGAGAGATTGCCCAGCAATTTGTGAGTTTATTACCGCGATTGGTAGAGTACTCAAGGACCAGGTGCCAGTTCACCGGTCTCCATGATGTGACAATGCCGCTCCGCCTGTCTGCCGGAGCGACTGGTCGGCCTGGTTCTAACCCGCCCGGGCCCGAAATTGGGAGAGTAACCGAAACGTGTCTATCTTTACCGCGGCGAATTCTGTGATTCTGGCAGCAGGGGACGGTGGGTTCCACCCGCCATCGATGCAGGAGTTCTTCCCGCCGGCGATCTTCTTCGAAGGCACGCCTTTCGAGTTCAACCGCGTCATGCTCATGCGCGTCGTCGCCACCGCGGCCCTGTGCATCATCATGGTCGTCGCCGCCAAGCGCGCCAAGCTCATCCCCTCCCGCGGCCAGTCCATGGTCGAGCTTTCCCTCGACTTCGTGCGCAACGGCATCGCCGAGCAGACCATGGGCAAGGAGCGCGGACGCAAGTTCCTGCCGCTCATCGCCACCATCTTCTTCATGGTCCTGGCCATGAACCTCACCGGTCTCATCCCGCTCCTCAACCTCTCCGGCACCGCGGTCGTCGGCGTTCCGCTGCTGCTGGCCCTCATCGTGTACTTCACGTACCACATCGAAGGCATCCGCTCGCTCGGCCTCGGCGGCTACCTCAAGAACGCACTCGTCCTGCCGAACGTTCCGGCGGTCATGCACTTCCTGCTGATCCCGATCGAGTTCCTCACGAAGTTCATCATCCAGCCCTTCACGCTCACACTGCGTCTGCTAGCCAATATGCTCGTCGGCCACCTGCTGCTCGTGCTGTGCTTCTCGGCCACCTGGTTCTTCTTCTTCGACGCTTCGCTGGGATTCAAGTTCTTCGGGTTCCTCACCCTTTTCGGCGGCCTGTTCATGACCGCACTCAAGCTGCTGGTCGCCGCACTGCAGGCCTACATCTTCGCGCTGCTCGCCGCGGTCTACATCGACCAGGCCGCGTCGAAGCACTGATCTCTTCCCTGAATCGCAAGACTTGTAACGAAAAACCGTTACGCGTACCGCCCGGTACACAACCGAAAGGAAACAATCCAAAGTGGATATTCTCGCTGAAGTCAACGGCTCCATCGCCACTGTCGGCTACGGCCTCGCCGCGATCGGCCCGGGCATCGGCCTTGGCATCGTCATCGGCAAGACCATCGAGGGAACCGCACGTCAGCCTGAGCTCGCCAACGCTCTGCGCGGCAACATGTTCCTCGGCATCGCCCTGATTGAGGCCCTGGCCCTCATCGGCATCGCCACCCCCTTCTTCCTTAACTGAGGTCTGACTCAATGACTCCGATGATTGCCGCGGCTGAGGGAACACCGAACCCCCTCCTGCCCGCTACCTATGACATCGTCTGGAGTGCGGTGACCTTCCTCATCATCCTCGTGGTGTTCTGGAAGTTTGTTCTGCCGGCGTTCAACCGGGTCCTCGACGAACGAGCTGAGAAGATTCAGGGCGGTATCGAGAAGGCTGAACGCGTTCAGGCCGAAGCTGATGCCGCACTCGCTGAATACCAGAAGCAGCTCGCCGACGGCCGTGCTGTGGCAGCGCGCCTGCGCTCCGAGGCACAGGAAGACGGCGCACAGATCATCGCCGAGATGAAGCAGAAGGCCAATGAAGAGGCCGAGCGCATCATCTCCCAGGCAAAGGCACAGATCGAAGCTGAGAAGCAGGCGGCCATGGTCGAACTGCGCGGAGACGTCGGAGGCCTCGCCACCGACCTCGCTTCGCGCATCGTGGGTGAGAGCCTCACCGACGACGCCCGTTCGGCCAATGTCGTCGACCGCTTCATCGCCGATCTCGAAGCAAGCACCCCGGCCCAGACGGTTAAGGAGTCGTGATGCTGCAGTCGAGCAGGAATTCGCTCAACGATGTGCTGGACGCAGTCGACTCCCGCCTGCAGGCCGGTGCCGGTTCGGCATCCGTGCTCGGCGACGGGCTGCTGTCGATCGTCTCCGCGCTGGCTGACAGCGCTCAGCTGCGCCGTCTCATGGCAGACGGTGCGATCGGCGCAGAGCTCAAGCACGGCGTCCTGGACACGCTGTTCGCCGGTCGGGTCGACGCGACTGCCCTCGACATCGCCAAGCACGCAGCCACTCTGCACTGGGCTCGCCCCCAGGACAGCGTGACCGCTCTGGAAGATGCCGGCGTCACTGCGATCGCAGCACAGGCACAGGCTGAGGGCCGCCTCGGGGAGGTCGAGGAGGAGCTGTTTCGCTTCACCCGCCTCATCGAGTCCGATCACGAGCTGGGATGGGCCTTCGAGTCCGCAGCCCCGGCCGAGACGAAGCGCGCACTCGCAGCCGACCTGCTCGACGGCAAGGCCGCGACTGAGACCGTCAGGCTGGCAGCTCAGGCCGCTGCGCATCCGCGCGGTTCCCGCGTCTCCGAGACGCTCGACCGCTATTCGGCAGTGCTGGCCCGCCGCCAGCAGCGCTCCGTCGCCGAGGTGACGGTCGCCAAGCCGATGAGCGACGAGCAGCAGGTGCGCCTGGCCTCGGCTCTGTCGGCCCACTACGGCCGCGAGCTGGTCCTCAACGTGCATGTGGACCCCGACGTCGTCGGTGGTGTGCGCGTGCAGGTCGGTGACGAAGTGATGAACTCAACGATCTCGAATCGTCTGTCCGACCTTCGTCGTCGCCTGGCAAGCTGATCAACCGCCCGCGCCACGGGCTACATACACACGTTCAGACAGCGGTCTGCAGAGAAGAACCGGGTCGCTGCTAGAGATTTAAGGAAGCAGGGAAACCAGATGGCGGAACTGACAATTCGCCCGGATGAAATCCGGGACGCCCTGGGGAAGTTCGTTGAGTCGTACAACCCCGAAGGCGGAGACAAGACTGAGGTCGGAAAGGTCGTCACCGCAGGTGACGGCATCGCCAGCGTGTCCGGTCTGCCCGGCACCATGGCCAATGAGCTGCTGCGCTTCGAAGACGGCACCCTCGGCCTCGCCCAGAACCTCGACGAGCGCGAAATCGGCGTCGTCGTCCTCGGTGAGTTCGCCAGCATCGCTGAAGAGCAGGCCGTCTACCGCACCGGTGAGGTCCTCTCGATCCCGGTCGGCGACGGATTCCTCGGCCGTGTCGTTGATCCGCTCGGCCAGCCCATCGACGGCCTCGGCGAGATCGAGTCCGACACCCGCCGTGAGCTCGAGCTCCAGGCAGCCGGCGTCATGGCCCGCCAGGAGGTCCGCGAGCCGCTGCAGACCGGCCTCAAGGCCATCGACGCGATGATCCCGATCGGCCGCGGACAGCGCCAGCTCATCATCGGCGACCGCAAGACCGGCAAGACCGCTCTCGCGCTCGACACCATCATCAACCAGAAGGCCAACTGGGAGTCCGGCGACCCGAAGAAGCAGGTCCGCTGCATCTACGTCGCCTGTGGTCAGAAGGGCTCAACGATCGCCTCGGTGCGTCGTTCGCTCGAAGAGGCCGGCGCGATGGAGTACACCACCATCGTCGCGTCGCCCGCCTCCGACCCGGCCGGCTTCAAGTACCTGGCTCCGTACTCCGGTTCGGCCATCGGCCAGCACTGGATGTACGAGGGCAAGCATGTCCTCATCGTCTTCGATGACCTGTCGAAGCAGGCTGAGGCCTATCGTGCGATCTCGCTGCTGCTGCGCCGCCCGCCGGGCCGCGAAGCATACCCCGGCGACGTCTTCTACCTCCACTCCCGCCTGCTGGAGCGCTGCGCGAAGCTCTCCGACGAGCTCGGCGGCGGTTCGATGACCGGGCTGCCGATCATCGAGACGAAGGCCAATGACGTCGGCGCGTTCATCCCGACCAACGTCATCTCGATCACCGACGGCCAGATCTTCCTGCAGTCGGACCTGTTCAACTCGAACCAGCGTCCGGCCGTCGACGTCGGCGTGTCCGTCTCCCGCGTCGGTGGTGCCGCTCAGACCAAGGCCCTCAAGGGCGTCTCGGGCACCCTGAAGATCTCGCTGGCTCAGTACCGCTCGCTCGAGGCCTTTGCGATGTTCGCCTCGGACCTCGATGCTGCCACCAAGCGCCAGCTCGCTCGCGGTGCTCGCCTCATGGAGCTGCTCAAGCAGGGCCAGTTCGATCCGATGCCGTTCGAGAAGCAGACCGTCTCCGTGTGGGCCGGCTCCGAGGGCTACCTCGACGAGATCCCCGCCGACGACGTCCTGCGCTTCGAGAAGGAGTTCCACGAGTACCTCGAGCGCCGCACCGGCGTCCTCGAAGCGATCCGTGAGACGCAGAAGCTCGAAGACGACACCAAGGACGAGCTCACCACTGCGATCAAGGACTTCTCTGAGGGCTTCCAGACCTCCGAAGACGGCGGCGTGCATGTCGGCTCCGAAGAGTTCGACTCCGCTGACGAGGACGAGGTACAGCAGGAGCAGATCGTCAAGCAGAAGCGCTGAGCGCTCTGCCCATGACGATCGCTAGCGAAAGGAAGTACTGATGGGAGCCCAGCAGAGGGTCTTCAAAGCGAAGATCAACTCCACCAAGTCCTTGAGGAAGATCTTCAAGGCCATGGAGCTCATCGCGGCATCCCGGATTCAGAAGGCCATCGGCCGGGTGAAGGCCGCCAGCCCGTACGCGAATGCTCTGACGCGTGCGGTCTCGGCGGTCGCCACCCAGTCCAACGTCGATCACACTCTGACGACTGAGCCGGATGAGATCCGGCGCGCCGCCGTCGTCGTGATCGGCCCGGACCGCGGATTCGCCGGCGCCTACTCGGCCAACGTCATCCGCGAGGCCGAAGAGCTCATCCGGCTGCTGACCGAAAACGGCAAGGAAGTCCATCTCTACTCGGTGGGCCGCAAGGCGGAGACGTACTACACGTTCCGCGACCGTGAACTGAAGAAGTCCTGGACCGGGTTCTCCGAGTCGCCGCAGGCCGAACACGCCCGCGAGATCGGCGAGGTCCTGCTTGAGGACTTCCACACCGCGTTCGAAGAAGACGGCGTCGACGAGATCTTCCTTGTCTACACCCGCTTCAAGTCGAGTGTGACGCAGGAGCCGGAGTACCGGCGCCTCATCCCGCTCGAGGTCGTCGACGCTGAGGACGCTGTCGAAGCCGAGCAGATCCCGCAGTCCGGCGGCGTGCCGGACCGGGACAAGGCCAAGGCCCACGACGAGGTCTTCCCGCTGTACGAGTTCGAGCCCGGCCCGGCAGAGGTGCTCGATGCACTGCTGCCGCGCTACATCGACTCGCGCATCCTCGCGGCACTGCTCAACGCCGCCGCCTCCGAGCAGGCGGCCCGCCAGCAGGCCATGAAGACCGCGACCGACAATGCGGACGAACTCATCAAGACCTACACCCGGCTGGCCAACACGGCTCGCCAGGCCGAGATCACCCAGGAAATCTCTGAGATCGTCGGCGGCGCGGATTCCCTCGCGGCATCCGGCGCCGACGACTGATCGGCCACCGAAGAGAGCAGAAGAGAAAGTAGACCATGACTGCCACAGTTACGGAAACCCCGCAGACGCAGGGCACCGCTGGCCGGATCTCCCGCGTCATCGGCCCTGTCGTGGACGTCGAGTTCCCACTCGACTCCGTGCCAGCTATTTACAACGCTCTGACCACCGAGGTGACCCTCTCCGAGGGCACCCGCAAGATCACCCTCGAGGTGGAGCTGCAGCTGGGCAACGGCATCGTCCGTGCCATTTCGCTGCAGCCGACCGACGGCCTCGTCCGCGGTCAGGAGGTCATCGACACCGGTGCGCCGATCGCGGTGCCCGTCGGCGATGTCACCAAGGGCAAGGTCTTCAACGTCACCGGCGACGTGCTCAACGATTCGATGATCGATGAGCCCTACGAGATCACCGAACGGTGGCCCATCCACCGCGAGGCGCCGAACTTCGACCAGCTGGAGTCCAAGACCCAGATGTTCGAGACCGGCATCAAGGTCATCGACCTGCTGACCCCGTACGTGCAGGGCGGAAAGATCGGCCTGTTCGGCGGCGCCGGCGTCGGCAAGACCGTCCTCATCCAGGAGATGATCACCCGTGTCGCCCAGGACCACGGCGGTGTCTCCGTGTTCGCCGGCGTCGGTGAGCGCACCCGTGAGGGCAACGACCTCATCATGGAGATGGACGAGTCGGGCGTGCTCGACAAGACCGCACTGGTCTTCGGCCAGATGGACGAGCCCCCAGGCACCCGTCTGCGCATCGCCCTGACCGGTCTGACCATGGCGGAGTACTTCCGCGATGTCCAGCAGCAGGACGTGCTGCTCTTCATCGACAACATCTTCCGCTTCACCCAGGCAGGCTCCGAGGTCTCCACGCTGCTCGGCCGCATGCCGTCGGCCGTCGGCTACCAGCCGACCCTGGCTGACGAGATGGGTGTCCTGCAGGAGCGCATCACCTCGACCCGCGGTCACTCCATCACCTCGATGCAGGCGATCTACGTCCCGGCCGACGACTACACCGACCCGGCTCCGGCGACCACCTTCGCCCACCTCGATGCGACCACCGAGCTCAGCCGTGACATCGCCTCGCGCGGTCTGTACCCGGCTGTGGATCCGCTGGCCTCCTCCTCGCGCATCCTCGACCCGCTGTACGTGGGCCAGGACCACTACGACGTCGCCACGCAGGTCAAGCAGATCCTGCAGAAGAACAAGGAGCTGCAGGACATCATCGCGATCCTCGGTGTCGACGAGCTCTCCGAAGAGGACAAGCTCACCGTGCACCGCGCACGCCGCATCGAGCAGTTCCTGTCCCAGAACACCTACACTGCAGTGCAGTTCACCGGTGTCGAAGGCTCGACCGTGTCCATCAAGGACACCGTCGAGGGCTTCCGCGGCATCTGCAACGGCGACTTCGACCACATCCCGGAGCAGGCCTTCTTCAACGTCGGCCCGATCGAGGATGTGCTGCGCAACTACGACAAGCTCCAGAAGGAGAACTGATCCCTCATGAGCCTGAATGTCACCGTCGTGGCCGCCGACCGGAGCATCTGGTCGGGCGAGGCCAAGCGCGTCGTCGCTCGTACGACCGAAGGTGAGATCGGCATCCTGTCCGGCCACGAACCCGTTCTGGCGATCGTGGCCGGCGGGGAGGTGCGCATTGTGACTGCTGACGATCAGACCGTCAAGGCGCAGGCCGATGGCGGCTTCCTGTCCGTCGAGAACGACAGGGTCCATATCGTCGCCGACCAGGCCGAACTCGTCTGAGAGATCGCATACACTGGTCAACGTGAACCCATCGACCCTGCTGATCATTCTGCTCTCATTGGTAGGGCTGGCTGTGGTCCTCGTCGTGCTGTTCCTGGTGCGTCGGCGGGCGATCGCAAAGCTTCAGGGCGCGTTCGACTGTTCCATCAGCGTGGGCGAGGACACACCTCGCCCACGCTGGCGTTTGGGCGTGGCGGTCTTCACGGTCACCTCGCTCGACTGGTTTCCGATCTTCAGTCTCACCCGCGGTCCGACGATGACCCTGCCACGGCAGGACATGGAGATCGTCTCACGCGCAGAACCGGACTCCGCCGAGCAGTATGCGGTTATGCCCGGTGCTGTCATCGTGACCGCTGCCTACACTGCTGCCGACGGCAGCTGCCACGAGACCCGGCTAGCCCTCGACTACGAGGCGCTGGCCGCTTTGGCCTCATGGCTCGAATCAGCCCCGCCGGGTTTCAACCGCACCGTCGGCCGCTTCACCTGAGCGCACCGACCCACTGACGAGCCACTGACGAGCAGCCCGCCGGCACGTCCGCCGCCGGCCGGCTGCCGATTCGAGGAGGACGACGAGCATGGAGATCTTCTGCGTCAACGGCCCCCATCAGCTGCGTGGCGAGCTCACCGTCCGGGGTGCGAAGAACAGCGTGCTCAAGCTCATGGCCGCGACCCTGCTGGCCCCGGGCCGCTCGGTGATCTCCAATGTGCCGCGGATCCTCGATGTGTCGATCATGAGCGAGCTGCTGCGCCGTCTCGGCTGCGGCATCGACTACGACCCTGAGGCCGGCACCATCAGCATCGATGTGCCGGAAGAGCCCGGCATCCAGGCCGACTACGAACTCGTCCGGGCGATGCGTGCCTCGATCTGCGTGCTCGGTCCGCTCACCGGTCGGATGCGCGCAGCCCATGTGGCCCTGCCTGGCGGCGATGCGATCGGCTCGCGCGGCCTCGACATGCACCAGGCCGGGCTCGAGGCGATGGGCGCGCAGGCTCACCTCGACCACGGCTACTTCATCGCCGAAGCCCCTGCAGGGCTCCACGGTGCGGAGATCCACCTGCCCTTCCCGTCCGTCGGCGCGACGGAGAACCTCGTCATGGCCGCGACGCTGGCCACCGGCACAACGACAATCGACAATGCCGCGAAGGAACCGGAGATCATCGACATCTGCCTCATGCTGCAGGCGATGGGCGCGAAGATCTCCGGCATCGGCACGAAGACGCTCACCGTCGAGGGCGTCGAACGCCTCCACCCGGTCGAGCACCGTGTCGTCGGCGACCGGATCGTCGCCGGGTCCTGGGCCTTCGCAGCGGCGATCACCGGCGGTGACATCACGGTGCGCGGCATCGATCCGCAGGCGCTGCCGCATGTGTTCAAGCATCTGCGCGACGCTGGCGCCGAGGTGTCAGCACTGCCGGGCAGCAGCGGGTCCCGTGGCCTTCTGGCCGGGATCGCCGCTGCCAACAGCACCGGTGCGCACGACATGGGCTTCCGGGTCATCGGGCCGCAGCGGCCGCACAGCATCCGCGTGGCGACCCTGCCGTTTCCCGGATTCCCCACCGATCTGCAGCCCTTCGTCGTCGCGCTCAATGCCATCGCCGATGGCGTCGGTCTGCTGACGGAGAATCTCTTCGAGGCCCGCTGGCGCTTCGTTCACGAGCTCGCCCGGCTGGGCGCTGATGTCACCATCGACGGCAACCATGCGCTCGTCTCCGGTGTCGAGAAGCTCTCCGGCGCCGAGGTGGAGGCCTCTGATATCCGTGCCGGTGCCGCTCTCGTCATCGCCGGCCTGGCAGCGGAGGGGTGCACCGAGGTCTCCGGCGTCGAGCACATCGACCGCGGCTATGAGGGATTCGTCGAACAGCTCCAGGCGCTCGGCGCCGATGTCACTCGGGTCAAGAAGCCCGAACCCTTCGACATCGAATCACTGGCCTGACACGGCCGAGCACTCTGGCATGGCCGGGCTCTGCCGCCTCGGGAACGGGACTGGCACCTCGGGAGGGGCGGCGCCGGCCTTGGCAACCCGACCGGCACCTCGGCGGTTCAGAACAGCCGGGACTCCGGATCGTCCATGCCGCGCAGGGCATCGTAGTCGAGCACCACGCAGCGGATGCCGCGGTCCTCAGCCAGCGTGCGGGCCTGCGGCTTGATCTCCTGGGCTGCGAACACGCCGGTGACCGGGGCGAGCAGCGGATCGCGGTTCATGAGCTCGAGATAGCGGGTCAGCTGCTCGACGCCGTCGATCTCTCCGCGGCGCTTGATCTCGACTGCGACGGAGGCGCCGGCATCGTCCTTGGCGAGGATGTCGACCGGCCCGATGGCCGTCATGTACTCCCGGCGCACCGTCGAGAAGCCGGCGCCGAGGGTCTCGATGTGCTCGGCGAGCAGCTCCTGCAGATGCGCTTCCACGCCGTCTTTGACGAGCCCGGGATCGACGCCCAGCTCAGCGGAGACGTCCTCGATGATCTCGGCGATGCTGATGATGAGGTGGTCATCGGTCTTCTGATGGGTGACCGTCCACACTTCGGTGATGCCGAACTCGGCCTGCTCATCGCTCGGGTTGCTGACCGTCGTCGTGCACGGCGGGCTCATCCAGTTGAGCGGCTTGTAGGAGCCGCCATCGGAGTGGACGAGGACGCTGCCGTCGGCTTTGAGCATGAGGACCCGGGTGGCCATGGGCAGGTGGGCCGTCAGCCGGCCGGCATAGTCGACACTGCACTTGGCGATCACTAAACGCACGCCCAACACTGTACGTGAGACAATGACCCCATGCCACGTTCGTCTTCCTCTCGCCGTGCCAACAAGTGGTCGCGGCCGCATCGGGAGCTGGGTGCGAGCCTGCAGTCGATTCCGCAGGCCACCGAAGGCGCTGACGGCACCTGGATCGTGCAGCAGGTGCGCGGCTCAGCCTCCGGCAAGGTCTACACCTGCCCGGGCTGCCTGCAGGACCTGCCGGCGCACATCGCCCATATCGTCGCCTGGCGCTCCGATGACGAGTTCGGCTTCGACACCGGCGTGGGCTCCCGCCGCCACTGGCACACCGGCTGCTTCCGCAGCCGGGCTTAGCGTTGCGCGCCGCGGTGCGGGTTGTGCGCCGGGCTGCGGGCTGGCGCGGCTGAGCACTGGCTGGTTACCGGGCCCGAGGTGTCAGCCGGGAACGCCGAAGGCGGAGGCTCCTGCTTGGGGAGCCTCCGCCTTCGTCATTCACACTCAGGCTGCGCTATGCGTCGGTGTGCTGTGTATCCGGGTGCTGAGCCGGTGCAGCGTGCGTACAGAGCTCAGCGCAGACGATGGGAGTTCGGCGCCGGGCGGTTGAACGCGCCGCGGTTGCTGCCCGATCCCTGCTGGCCGGCGCCCGAATGCTTGGCACCTGCCGACGTGCCGGACTTCGAGCTGCTGCCCGAGTCCTTTCCGTCCTCAGCGGTGTCATCGGAGGCATCCTCGGAAGCCTCCTCGGCAGCGGAGTCCTCGGCCTCAGCATCGGCGCCGTCCGCCTCGGCATCCGTCGCATCCTCGTCCGTCGCGTTCTTCTTCAGCTCGTCGAGCTCGGACTCGGAGGCGATCTTCTCCGTCGGCAGCGCAGCGGCGGCCTCCTGATCGGACTTGTCCTCGGTGAAGTCGACTCCCTCGAACAGTCCAGGCGCTGCGAACATCGAGCGCAGCTGCTCCAGCTGGGCGGTGATGGTGCGGCGCTGCTTGGTCAGCAGATCGACCTGAGCCTGCGCGGAGGACACATTGCGCTTGGCCTCGGCTGCCGACTCCTCGATCGTCGCCTCAGCGGTCGCACGGGCCTCGGAGATGAGGTCCTGTGCCCGCTTGCGGCCGTCGGCGATGATCTTGTCGGCCTTCTCGACCGCATCCTTGCGGGTTTGCTCGGCACGCTCGGCAGCGGCCTTCGCATCGTCATCGGCCTTCTTGGCCCGGTTCTGCGCCTCCTCGGTGAGCTTCTTATGCTCCGCGGCGGCGGTGTCGAAGCGCTGCTTCTCCTCGGTCTCGGCCTTCTGCCGCTTCTCCGCCAGTTCCACATCGAGGGCGTCTGAGGCCTTGCGGATCTCCTCATCCTTCTGCTTGGCCGCCGAGAGGATCTCATCGGCTTCCTTCTTGGCCGTGGCCCGGATGTCAGCGGCGTCCTTCTGCGCATCAGCCCGCAGCTGCGCGACCTCGCGCTTGAGCGCTTCGCGCGACTCTGCTGCATCATTGGCCGCCGTCGAGGTCAGCTGCTCAGCCTCGCGCTCGGCCGCCGTCTGGATCTCCGCAGCGCGGGTCTCTGCAGCCTTGACCGTCTCATCAGCACGCAGCTCTGCAGCCGAGCTGATCGCCTCGGCCTCGGAGCGGGCGTTGTTGAGTGTGTCATTGCTTTCGGTGTGCATGCGCGCCCGCTGGCTGGCGGCATCAGCGCGAGCCTTGTTGCGGATCGTCTCGGCATCAGCGGTCGCCTGGGCGAGGGTCTCGCGAGCCTGCGACTCAGCGATCTTGAGGAGGTGGTCGATGCGGGATCCGGGAGGACCGGCCGCCTCGGCCTTGTCGCTGGCAGCATCCTTGAGCTGCTGCTTGGCTTCCGACAGCTCGCCGGCGATCTGCAGCTTCGCCCGGTCGGCGCTGATGACCTGAGACCGCGCATCGGACAGGGCCTTGCGCAGGGATTCGATCTCGGTCCGCAGCTGACCGATGCGCGCATCGACTTCGTTCTTCTCGTAACCGCGCATCGCGGTCCGGAACTCTTCGGGAGGCGTCACAGTCTTCGACTCCGTTTCATCTATGGGAACTACGGGGGCTCAGCATCCCACTCTACTCGGCACTGCAGTGATTGGCCGCCCGCAGATGTCATATGAGAGCAGTGCGCGGTACTGCGGAGGGAATTCACAGCTGCGCAGCCGGTATTTCCAGCCGCCGGGCGCTCGACTAGGCTGGGATCCGAATCACTTTCATGAGTTGGTCTGCGGCGCGCGAAGCAGCCGACTGCCGGGTGCAGCCGCAGCTGTCGAAGGAGGAATCATGACCGAAGCCGTCATCGTCGCAGGTTCGCGCACACCGCTGGGCCGAATGTCCGGTGCGCTCGGCTCGCTCAGCGCGATGGATCTCGGCGCCGAGGCCATCACCGGTGCGCTCACGCGCGCCGGCGTCAAGCCCGAGGACGTCGAGTACGTCATCATGGGCCAGGTGCTCCAGGCCGGCTGCGGTCAGGGTCCGGCCCGCCAGGCCGCCGCCAAGGCCGGCATCCCGATGTCCGTGCCGGCGATCACCATCAACAAGCTGTGCCTGTCGGGTCTCAACGCCATCACGCAGGCCGCCATGCTCGTGCGCGCCGGTGAGTACGAGGTCGTCGTCGCCGGCGGTCAGGAATCGATGACGAACGCCCCGCACATGCTGGAGAAGTCCCGCGCCGGCTACAAGTACGGCACCGTCAAGGTCCGTGACCACATGGACTACGACGGCCTGTGGGATGCCTTCACTGATCAGGCGATGGGCGGGCTGACCGAGGACGCCAACACGGCCGATCTCGTGTTCAGCCGTGAGGAGCAGGATGCCTTCGCAGCCCGTTCCCACCAGCGCGCCGGTGCCGCTGCCGAGGCGGGCCGCTTCGACGATGAGATCACCCCGGTGACCATCACCTCGCGCAAGGGCGAGACCGTCGTCTCCGCAGACGAAGGCGTGCGCCCGGACTCGACCCCGGAATCGCTGGCCAAGCTGCGCCCGGCCTTCCGCAAGGACGGATCGATCACTGCCGGCAATGCCTCGCAGATCTCCGACGGCGCCTGCGCTGTCGTCGTGATGTCGAAGGAGCGCGCCGAGCGCGAGGGCCTGGAGATCCTCGCCGAGGTCCGCGCGCATGCCTGGACCGCTGGCCCGGACTCCTCGCTGCAGCTGCAGCCCAGCCAGGCGATCAAGGCCGCCGCTGAGCGTGAAGGCGTCGCTGCTGACAGCTTCGACCTCTATGAGATCAACGAAGCCTTCGCCGCTGTCGGCCTCGCCAGCGTCAAGGACCTGGGCGTGAGTGATGACAAGGTCAACGTCAACGGCGGTGCGATCGCACTCGGCCACCCGATCGGCGCCTCGGGTGCCCGTGTCGCCCTGACCCTGGCCCTGGAGCTCAAACGCCGCGGCGGCGGCACCGGTGTCGCCGCACTCTGCGGCGGCGGGGGACAGGGCGATGCGCTCGTGCTGTCCGTGCCGCAGAACTGAGACGCGCCGGCGCCGGCAGCCGCGCGCTGCCGGCGCCTGCTGAAGAACACCGCCCGATACGCACAAGGAGGAGCCATGCTCGTAGCATTCTCCGTCGCCCCCACCGGCGACGCTGAGACCGGTTCGATGCACGAAGCCGTCGCCGCAGCGGTGAAGGTCGTGCGCGAATCCGGCCTGCCCAACCAGACCGATTCGATGTTCACCACCATCGAAGGCGAATGGGATGAGGTCTTCGACGTCGTCAAGCGCGCCACCGAGGCGGTGTCCGCCTTCGGCCCGCGCGTATCGCTCGTGCTCAAGGCCGATATCCGGCCCGGCCGCACCGGTGAGCTGACCGGCAAGGTCGAGCGCGTCGAGAAGGTCCTCGCAGCAGGAGCCGACGCAGACGGCTGAGTCTCCACCGCCTCGGCGGCGGTAACGACAGGAGCCCGGCAGCAGCGGTGAACGCTGCGGCCGGGCTCCTGCGCTGTCAGCGCCCCCAGCAGGAATCGAACCCGCATCTTCCGGGTAGAAACCGGACGTCGTGATCCTTTGGACCATGGAGGCACTGGACATCTTAGCGCCTGCGCTCGCCGCCTGCCTCCGATGCAGGTCCTGACGCGGGCCAAGTCACACGGGCGCGGCGTGGTGAGTGGTGTCTGCCTGGGAAAACGGAGAGAGTAGGAATGTGACTCAAGGACCGAACGCCTTCAGCCTGCCATCAGGTGTGGCGCCTGCCCTCGGTGACCTCATCAAGCGAGTGCGGGACGCGCGCTTTCCGCTGCACACCCCCGGCGCCGAGGCCGGCCGCAGCCTGCAGCGCAGCCTGGACGACCAGCTGACCGACTACCTCCTGCCGCGGGTCCAGCACACCGATGCGCCGCTGCTCGTCGTCGTCGGCGGATCGACCGGTGCCGGCAAGTCGACCCTGGTGAACTCGATCGTCGAAGCCGATATCTCCGCCACCGGCGTGCTGCGGCCGACGACGCGCTGGCCGCTGCTCATCCACCATCCTGATGACGAGGAGTACTTCTCCTCCGACCGGATCCTGCCGAGCCTGGAGCGAGTCGTCGGCTCCTCGACCGACCTCGCCCGCCCGCAGCTTCGGCTCGTCTCCAGCACGAGCGTGCCGCCTGGTCTGGCGCTGCTCGACTCCCCAGACATCGACTCCGTCAGCGAGGACAATCGGACGCTGGCCCGCCAGCTGCTCGCGGCAGCGGATCTGTGGCTGTTCGTCACCACCGCTTCCCGGTATGCGGATGCGGTGCCGTGGGAGCTGCTGAAGCAGTCGGCTGAGCGCGGCACGGCCGTGTCGATCGTGCTCGACCGGGTGCCGCCGAAAGCCAACCGCGAGGTCCGCCACCATCTCTCCGGGCTGCTCGCCGAGGCGGGGCTCGGGTCTGCGCCGATCTTCACCGTTCCTGAGCTCATGCTCGTCGATGGCCGGATCCCCGAGGCGGCGGTCTTCCCGGTGCAGTCGTGGATCATGAATCTCGGGCGCAACTCCCGCGCCCGCGACCGGGTCATCGCCCAGACGCTCACCGGTGCGCTGGCCGCAGTGCCAGCCCAGGCGCGGACGCTGGCCGAGTACGTCGAAGAGCAGGAGGCCGCCCACCAGCGGCTGCAGGACATCGTCGGCCAGGAGTTCGGGCAGGCCCGCGAAGAGCTGGCCGACTCCATCGTCGACGGCCGCGTGCTGCGCGGCGAAGTGCTCGCCCGCTGGCAGGACTTCGTGGGCACCGGACAGTTCTTCCGCGGCCTTGAGCCCACCGTCGCGCGCGTCCGCGACCGCATCACCTCGGCGGTCACCGGCAAGCGCGATGCCGCCGAACCACTCAACCAGGCGATCGAGGACTCCGTGGCTCTGCTCATCCGCGAACAGGTCGTCGCAGCGGTGACGAACACCTCCCATGCCTGGCAGTCCCACCCCGACGGCGATGCCCTCGTCCGTGACAACCCGCAGCTGACGCGCGTGCCGGCGGAGTTCGACGGCGATGTCGGGCGGATGGTCGCCGCCTGGTCCGATGACGTCAACGAACTCGTCCGCGAGGTCGGGCAGAGCAAGCGCGCCAAGGCCAGGATCCTGTCCTTCGGCGTCAACGGTGTGGGTGCCGTGCTCATGCTCGCCGTCTTCGCCGGCACCGGCGGTCTCACCGGCGCCGAAGCGGGTGTCGCCGGGGGCACGGCGCTGGTGGCCGGCAAGCTGCTCGACACGATCTTCGGCGACCAAGCGACACGGGACCTTGCGCAGATGGCGCGCAGCCGGCTCATCGATGCGACATCCGAGCTGCTCGACCGCTACCGGGCACCGTTCGACACCGCCCTGCACAACAGCGAAGTGCCGCCTCGGCAGGCAGGAATCCTGCGCGGAGCCGGCGACCGATTGGAGGAAGCACTGTGAGCGATGCGACGCACAGCCGGATCGCGACGCTGACAGAGGGCATCAGACACGCTCTCACCCTCGGCCCGCGCAAGATCTCCGACGACACCCGCTCGGCGGCAGAGGATCTGCTGGAGAAGGCCGAAGCGCGCCTGAAGCTCGGGGAGGACTCCACCGTCGTCGCCTTCGCCGGCTCGACCGGATCCGGCAAGTCCTCCCTGTTCAATGCGGTCGCCGGCTTGGAGATCGCCAAGGTGGGCGTGCGCCGGCCGACGACGTCGAAGCCGACGGCCTGTGTGTGGGGCGAAGGCGGCGAGGAGATCATGTCGTGGCTGCAGGTGCCGGTGGGCAACCGCACCTGGCGCGAAAGCGCCCTCGACGGTGACGACCAGGAGCGGCTGCACGGACTCGTGCTCGTCGATCTGCCCGATCACGACTCGACCTCGGCTGAGCACCGCGTCGAATCCGACCGGCTCGTCAACCTCGTCGACGTCGTGTTCTGGGTCGTCGACCCGCAGAAGTACGCTGACTTCTCACTACATTCGCATTACCTCTCGGAGTTCGCCGCGCATGCCTCCTCGATGGTCGTGGTGCTCAATCAGATCGACCGGCTCTCTGCTGAGGAGCAGGTCGCCTGCCGTGACCATCTGCAGCAGCTGCTGGCCCACGACGGCCTCGACAAGGCGCGTGTGGCGCTGGCCTCGGCGCTGACCCGCGAGGGCGTTCCGGAGCTGCGTGAGATCCTCACTGAGACGGTGCGCGCACAGGCCGCCGCATCAGAGCGGCTGCTGACGGATCTGACGGAGATGGCTGCGCGGATCCGCAGGGAGATCGGCACCCCGGTCGAACAGCCGGAGCAGCTGCCCGGCACTGACCGCCTCATCGACGCGATGGTCGACGCCGCCGGTGTCAATGCCGTCGCCCAGACGGTTGAAGACGACTACCTGCGCCGGGCCTATAAGAAGACCGGCTATCCGCCGCTGGCGATGGCCCAGCGGGGCCAGGCCGACCCGCTCGGTTCCCGCCACGGCGGCGACCGTGAGGATCTCATCCGGGCAGCGGTGCCGGAGACCACGCGCACGCAGAGCGCACGCGTCAACCTCGCAGCCCATGAGCTCGTCATCGATGCGGTCTCGACACTGCCGATGGCCTGGCAGGCTGATGTCGCCAAGGCGGAGAAGCAGTCGACGGCCGAACTGACCCACACGCTCGATGAAGCGGTCACCGCCGTGCGCATCGAACGGCGCCGGCCCGGCTGGTGGGCTTTGGCGTCGGTGCTGCAGATGCTGTTCTTCCTCGCCACCGTCATCGGTGCGCTGTGGCTCATCATCCAGCTCGTGCTGCTGCTCGCCGGTGTCGATGCGGCTGCCGGATCGGCGCCGCTGTGGATCGCGCCCGGCGCTCTTCTTATGCTCGGCATCATCGGCTCGGTCATCACCAGCTCGACTGCTGCTGCGGCTCGCCGCAAGGGAGCCAAGGAAGCCGCTGATGATGTCACCGAACGGCTGACGCAGGCCGTCCACCACGCTGCGGCAAGCTCCTATCTGGCGCCGATCAGCGACGTGCTGCGCGAACACCGCGAGGTCTACGACCGGCTGGGCTGAGACCAGCGCACGAGCGCCTGTGGATGCTGACTTCGCATCCACAGGCGCTTCTGTTTCTCTGCGTGCCGTTGCAGAGGTGCGGCAGTGTCAGCAGCAGGTCTGAGGAGACGTCGAGAGTCTCAGCAGAGGCAAGAGAAAGGACCTGCTCGTGAAACAACTCAACTACTTCGTCGGCACCGCCGGCAGCGACTGCCGACACGGAACGCTGACCGACGGCCGCGCCTGGGCATCATTTCGGCTGGCGGTGAACTTCGGGTTCTATGACACCGAGAAGGGGGAGTACCGGGAGATCGACACCTCGTGGTACGACGTCTCCTGCTACGGCGACCTCGCCCCGAATGTTATGGCCTCCGTGCACAAGGGCGATGCCGTCATCGTCGCCGGCCGCCTGCGGATCCGTGAATGGACCGATGACAACGGCAAATCGGGCAGAAGCGCGCAGATCGTCGCCGAGGCGGTCGGCCACAATCTGCGCTTCGGCACCGCCAAATGGGCCCGCAACATCCGCAACGGTGCGCGCCCAGCCGGACAGCAGAAGGACAACCACTGGCAGGTCGACGGCCCGGATGGGCCGCCGGAGCCGCCGCAGGCATCCTCCGCTGATGACATCGACGACATGATGGTCGACACCGACACCGGCGAGATCCGCGCCGACCATGCCATGGAGGCAGCCGTCCCGAACTGAACCGACACCTCGGGCTGGGCAGGCTGGAGAACGCACCGCAGGGTGGGCTCGGCCTGCCCGCTCGCATGCGTGCCGGACCGCCGGCTCATGCGCGTACCGGACTGCTGGCTGCAGATGTTCGGCGACATGCCTGCGAAACAGGCTCGGTTCACAGCGTTCAGCCTGCCAGGTGTGGTTAAAGTAGGACTGTTGTGTGGAACTGACCGAAGGACGACAATGCTACGACGGATGCTCGCTGCCGGTACGCTGACCGGTTCCGCCGTGCTTCTGAGCGCATGCTCGCTGCTGAACCCGCAGGCAGCTGAACCGGAGCCGAACCCGGTGCAGACCAAAGAGGTCCCTGCCGTCGTCGATGAGGTCGTCGCCGCACTCAAACCGCTCGAAGGCCGTGAGGATGTCCCGAGCACCGAGGAGTTCTTCGACACCATGACCGAGGCCGGTTACGAGCCCGAACAGCTCGAAGCGACAATCGATGCCTCGCCGCTGGGCAATGACGTGCCCTCGAAGATGTTCGGCGTCAAGGTTGACGACGGCTGCGTGGTCGGCGAGATCCGCAAGGGCAAGATCCATGCTGAGCTTATGAAGCCCACCGAATCGACCGGCACCTGCCTTCTCGGCTACGTCGAACGGCCAGAAGGAGTCCCGGAGCCGGAAGGCGATCTGCGCGATGAGGACTCCGACGACAACGGCGAAGGACACCTGCCCGGCGAGGGCATGGACAGCCGGAACCCTGATGACTCCTCCGGCTCCGGCGACGGCGGCGATAGCGGAAGCTCTGACAGCGGCGGTGGGCAGGACAGCTCGACTGAGGACGAAGAGCCAGACGAGGCCCCCGAACTCGGCGGCTGAGATGCTGCGCTGACACTGCGCGCCTGGCCGCTGTGTGTGCGCATTCTTCCTGACCGGTCTGGATCGCTGTGGCAAATGGCCTTAGCCACTGCGAAACCGATAGTCTGAGGGCACTATGGCCGAATTCATTTACACCATGCACAAGGCGCGCAAGGCGCACGGTGACAAAGTCATTCTCGATGATGTGTCGATGTCGTTCTATCCCGGAGCGAAGATCGGCATGGTCGGCCCCAATGGTGCCGGCAAGTCCACCATCCTCAAGATCATGGCAGGGATCGACCAGCCCTCCAACGGTGAGGCCCGCCTCAGCCCCGGGTACTCGGTGGGCATCCTGCTGCAGGAACCGCCGCTGAACGAAGACAAGACGGTCCTCGGCAATGTCGAGGAAGGCGTCGGCGAGATCAAGTCGAAGCTCGACCGCTACAACGAGATCTCCGAAGAGATGGCTAACCCGGATGCAGACTTCGATGCCCTCATGGAAGAGATGGGCAAGCTACAGGAGGCCATCGACGCTGCTGATGCCTGGGATCTCGACTCGCAGCTCGAACAGGCGATGGACGCTCTGCGTTGTCCGCCAGCAGACGCCGATGTCTCGGTGCTCTCCGGCGGTGAGCGCCGCCGCGTGGCACTGTGCAAGCTGCTGCTGGAAAAGCCCGATCTGCTGCTGCTCGACGAGCCGACCAACCACCTCGACGCCGAATCGGTGCTGTGGCTCGAGCAACACCTCAAGAGCTACCCCGGCGCTGTCATCGCGATCACTCACGATCGCTACTTCCTCGATCACGTCGCTGAGTGGATCGCCGAGGTCGATCGCGGTCACCTCTACCCGTATGAGGGCAACTACTCCACCTACCTGGAGAAGAAGCAGGAGCGTCTGCAGGTTCAGGGCAAGAAGGACGCCAAGCTGAAGAAGCGCCTGAAGGACGAGCTGGAGTGGGTGCGTTCGAACGCGAAGGCCCGCCAGACTAAGTCGAAGGCACGTCTTGCCCGCTACGAGGAGATGGCTGCCGAGGCGGAGAAGACCCGGAAGCTCGACTTCGAAGAGATCCAGATCCCGCCGGGCCCGCGTCTGGGTGACGTCGTCATCGAGGCCAAGGACCTGCAGAAGGGCTTCGGAGACCGCAAGCTCATCGACGGCCTGTCGTTCTCGCTGCCGCGCAACGGAATTGTCGGTGTCATCGGCCCCAACGGTGTCGGCAAGACGACGCTGTTCAAGTCCATTGTCGGACTCGAAGAACTCGACGGGGGAGACCTCAAGGTCGGCGAGACCGTCAAGATCTCCTATGTCGACCAGTCCCGCGGCGGCATCGACCCGGAGAAAAGCCTGTGGGAGGTCGTCTCTGACGGACTCGACTTCATCCAGGTCGGCAACGTTGAGATGCCTTCGCGTGCGTATGTTTCGGCATTCGGGTTCAAAGGGCCGGACCAGCAGAAGAAGGCCGGCGTGCTCTCCGGTGGTGAGCGCAACCGTCTGAACCTGGCGCTGACCCTCAAGCAGGGCGGCAATCTGCTCCTGCTTGACGAGCCGACCAACGACCTCGACGTCGAAACGCTCGGCTCGCTGGAGAACGCGCTGCTCGACTTCCCCGGTTGTGCAGTGGTCGTCTCCCACGACCGTTGGTTCCTCGACCGCGTCGCCACCCACATCCTTGCGTGGGAGGGAACCGAGGAGAACCCTGCCAACTGGTACTGGTTCGAAGGCAACTTCGAAGCGTATGAGAAGAACAAGGTTGAGCGGCTTGGTGAGGAGGCTGCGCGCCCGCACCGCGTCACCCACCGCCGTCTGACCCGCGACTGACGCACACGCCGCTTCCGAGCGCTTCGCATCCACTCAAGGCCGGTTGCCCTCTACGGGCGGCCGGCCTTGAGCATTCCCCATACCGACACGATCTGGTAATGTGATGTTACTCACATGCTGAGGATCGCTTCTCGGTGGTATCCCCACACCCCTGCGCAGAGGTCACGAGCTGACTGGTTTTCGCGGAGTTGTCCACAGATTTGATCCCACCCGTTCCTTCGCGCTGATGAGTTGCCTACGGTTGCAACAGCTGAGGAAGGGAATGACATGCACCGGCAAGGACGGCCTATCTGGGCCGCACTCGGAGCAGCTGCTCTGACGCTGAGCGTCACTGCCTGCGGAGGAACAGCAGAACCAGAGGTGAAAGCGACGGCGGAGCCGCCGTCTCATGAAGCTGAGACGAATGCCGGTGATGTACTGCCGGAACCTCCGTACGAGACTGAGCTGGCTCTCTCTCCGGAGGAGAAGGAGGCTGCGGATGAGGCATATGACACCTACGTGAGCTTCGTTCGTGCGGAGAACGAAGTTTCGGTCGACGAAGTGCCTGAACGCGCGTTGATCTTTCTTAGAGGATCGCTGAAGAGGGTGTACGCCGAGGGGTTCAAAAGTATGAGCGACGAGGGAGAAGCCCTGATAAGCGGTTATAC
Organism: Brevibacterium otitidis; assembly: GCF_042429315.1. NCBI lineage: Bacteria > Bacillati > Actinomycetota > Actinomycetes > Micrococcales > Brevibacteriaceae > Brevibacterium > Brevibacterium otitidis. The sequence continues at coordinate 38,052 of NZ_JBHMAU010000128.1, forward strand.
GGCTCTTCAGAGTTGAGTGTGGGTTGATGCGTCCAGGCCGCCAGCGATGAGCAGCATGCGGAGTCGGTAGTTCTCGAGGTTGCGGAATCCGCGAGCGATCCGCC
>NZ_JBHMAU010000129.1:0-47814 GCF_042429315.1 Brevibacterium otitidis
GCAAAGGTCTCAAACATCGAACGAGGCAAATCCCGAGACGACGACTTCACCCACGAATACCGCCGATATCTCCTCCAAATCGCTTGACAACCTATAGGAGCATCATCGCTACCCGTAGCGTCGTCGACGCGGCTTCCCTCGCGCCGTCTGCGCTCCCGCAGCACCGGGTCTCAGCTATACGTCCACCCTCCCATGAGGCACGGACAACCCACCCCACTCCCCGCCCCCTGAATAAACGCAACCGGCCCCGTCGAAACAACGGAGCCGGTCACGTTCAGGAGGAGGTGGCGATCAGCGGCTGCCTACGGTGATGGCGGGCCACCCAGGCTCAAGCCGAGCACTCCAGGCAGCCGGCCGCCCGCACTTCCGAAAGACCAACCACCAGCCCCCTACACCCGGGCGCGGATCTCGCGGGCGAGTTCGCGGCGCTTGGCCTGCTCGACGGGGTCGGGCACGGGCAGCGAGGCGATGAGCTTGCGGGTGTAGTCGTGCTGCGGGCTGCCGAGCACCTGCGCGCCGGTGCCCTCTTCGAGCAGGCGGCCGTGGAAGAGCACGCCGATGCGATCCGAGAGCATATCGACGACGGCCAGATCATGGCTGATGAAGAGTGCCGCATAGTTGAAGCGCTCCTGCAGCTCAGCGAACAGCTCCAGCACGCGCGCCTGCACCGAGACGTCAAGGGCACTTGTCGGCTCGTCGGCAATGAGCAGCTCCGGGTTGAGCGCGATGCCGCGGGCCAGCGAGGCACGCTGACGCTGACCGCCGGAGAGCTCGTGCGGGAACCTGTCGGCGTAGACCTCCGGCAGCTGCACGGCCTCGAGCAGCTCGCGCGTACGCTGCCGGCGGTCGCTGGCGGACATGTCGGGTTGGTGGACGGCCAGCGGCTCGGCCACGCATTCGCCGATGCTCAGGTGCGGGTTGAACGAGGCCGCCGGGTCCTGGAACACGAACCCGATCCGCTTGCGCAGCGGCTTGAACCTCCGCTCCTTGAACCCGACCATCTCGTGGTCGAACACGCGCAGCGACCCGCCGGTGGCCTTCGTCAGGCCCGCGATCGCGCGCCCGATCGTCGTCTTGCCGGAGCCGGACTCGCCGACCATGCCGAACACTTCGCCGGGCCGGATCTCGAAGCTGACGCCGTCGACGGCGGTGAAGTCGGGCTTGCCGATTCCGCCGGAGTAGACGATCTCCAGGTCCTTGGCCACGACGATCGGCTCGGCGTCCGGCCGGGCCCGCCCCGCCTCGGCGCCGGTGGCCGTTCCCAAGGCGGTGGCCGCTCCCGAGGTGGTGGCCTGCCCCGCTCCCGAGGCACCGGCCCGGTCGCGCGCCGAGGCACCCGCTCCCGAGGCGCCGGCCGGGTCGCGTACCGAAGCACCCGCCGCGGCCCCGCGCGCCTCAGCCGCACCAGCCCCAGCCTCGGCATCCAGCGCCCCGGCGTCGCGCTCGGACACCGAGGTCAGGCGCGGCACGGCGGCGAGCAGGCTGCGGGTGTACTCCTCGCGCGGTTCGGCGAACAGCGTCTGCACATCGGCGGTCTCGACGAGGTCGCCGCGGTACATGACGGCGACCCGGTCGGCGAGGTCGGCGACAACACCCATGTTGTGGGTGATGAGCACGATCGCGGTGTCCATCTCATCGCGCAGGTCGCGCAGCAGGTCGAGGATCTCGGCCTGCACGGTGACGTCGAGGGCGGTGGTGGGCTCGTCGGCGATGATGAGCTTCGCGCCGAGTGCGAGCGCCATCGCGATGACGATGCGCTGCTTCTGCCCGCCGGAGAACTGGTGCGGGTAGTAGTCGCAGCGCTCAGACGCGTTGGGGATGCCGACCTTCTCCATCGCCTCGACGACGCGGGTGCGCAGCTCCTTGCGGCTCATCTTGGGATTGTGCACGCGCAGGCCCTCGGCGATCTGCCAGCCGACGGTGAACACGGGGTTGAGGGCGGTCGAAGGCTCCTGGAACACCATCGAGGCGGAGCTGCCGCGCAGTTCGCGCAGCTGCTCGCGACTGGCGGTCACGACGTCGGCGCCGGAGACGACGATCGTCCCGCCGACGGTCGCGGTCTCCGGAAGCAGGCGCAGGATCGACTTGGCGGTCACGGTCTTGCCGGATCCGGATTCGCCGACGATCGCGAGCACTTCGCCGGGCGCGACGGCAAGCGAGAGGTCGTTGACGGCGTGCACGTCGCCGCCGTCGGTGGCGAAGGTGATGTCAAGGTCCTCGATGCTAAGCAGCGGCTCGCGTCCCGTGCCCGAGGCGGTCCTCGCCTGTCCTGCCCCCGCGCCCGAGGCGGTGGCCCCGTGAGCGCGGCCGGCGCCGGTTCCGGTGCCCCCGCCTGAGGACGCAGCTGGGTTGCGGGTCTCGTCTGTCATGCGTTCTCCACCTTCTTCGCGCGGGCCTTCTTCCGGCGCACGCGCAGCCGGGGGTCGTTGAGGTCGTTGATGGACTCGCCGACGAGCGTGATGCCCAGCACCGTCATGACGATGGCGGTGCCGGGGAACACGGAGGTCCACCAGATGCCGGAGGTGACGTCGGCCAGTGCCTTGTTCAGGTCGTATCCCCATTCGGAGGCGGACGTCGGCTCGATGCCGAAGCCGAGGAAGCCAAGGGCCGCCAGGGTGAGGATCGCCTCAGAGGCGTTGAGCGTGAAGATGAGCGGCAGGTTGCGGGTGGCGTTGCGGTAGATGTGGCGGGCCACGATCCGTGTCTTCGACACGCCGATCACCTGGGCGGCCTCGACGAAGGGTTCGGCCTTGAGGCGGACGGTCTCGGCGCGCACCACCCGGAAGTACTGCGGGATGAACACGACGGTGATCGAGATCGCCGCGGCGAGCACACCGCCGACCACGTTGGACTGCCCGCCGGAGATGACGATCGTCATGACGATCGCCAGCAGCAGCGACGGGAAGGCGTAGATGGCGTCGGCGACGACGACGAGGCTCCGGTCGAGCCAGCCGCCGATGTAACCGGAGATGAGCCCGAGGATGACGCCGAGGAAGATCGACATGAGCACGGCGACGACGATGACGAACACGGCCGTGCGCGCACCCCAGATGACGCGGGAGAGCACGTCGAAACCGCCGACAGTCGTGCCCCACGGATGTTTGCCACTCGGCGGCTGCTGGGCGCCGAAGCGCCCGGCCTCATCGGCGAGCTGGTTGAACCCGTAGGGGGCGAGCAGCGGTGCGAGCAGCGCGGTCAGCAGCACGATCGCGCACATGACGAGACCGGCGATGAGCATGCCGCGCTGCAGTCCGACGGACTGCTTGAGGTGGCTGATGACCGGCACCCGCGAGGTCCAGTGCCGCTGCGGGCCGCCGGTCTGGCCGGTCCCCGCGCCCGAGGCGCCGGTCTGGCCGGTCCCTGCGCCCGAGGCGCCGGCTGCGCGGGCACCGGTGGCGGCGTGTGCGCTGCCGGTGCTGTCGTTCGTGCGATCGGTTGGCTGGGTCATCAGTACCTCACTCGCGGGTCGATGAGGGCGGCAATGATGTCGACGATGAAGTTCGTCACCGCGACGATGACGGCGAGCATGATGACGATGCCCTGCACAGCGACGAAGTCGCGGGCGGTGAGGTAGTTCGCGAGCTGGAAGCCCAGCCCCTTCCACTCGAACGTCGTCTCCGTGAGCACCGCACCGGCGAGCATGAGGGCGATCTGCATGCCCATGACGGTGATGATCGGGATGAGGGCCGGGCGGTAGGCGTGGCGGGTCACGAGCCGGAACTCGGATACGCCTCGGGAGCGGCCGGATTCGATGTACTGCTGACCGAGCGTGCCGATGAGGTTGGTGCGCACGAGGCGGAGGAACGTGCCGCCGGTGAGCAGGCCGAGTGCGATCGCCGGCAGCACGGCGTGGCTCATGACGTCGGTGAAGGCGGCCATGTCGCCGATCCGCAGCGCGTCGATGAAGTAGATGCGGGTGGGTGCGACCACGCCGCCCATAACGAGTTCAGTCGAGGAGCTTGCACGGCCGGCGATCGGCAGGATCGGGAAGAGCACGCCGAAGATGAGCTTGAGGATGAGGCCGGCGAAGAACACCGGGGTGGCGTAGCCGAGGATCGCAAGCACGCGCAGGGTGGCATCAGGCCAGGTGTCGCGGAAGCGAGCGGCGATCATGCCGAGCGGGATGCCGAGCAGCAGTGCGACGATGAGCGCGAAGAACACGAGCTCCAGGGTCGCGGCCCCGTAGGTCATGAGGATCGAGGTGACCGGGCGGTTGTCCGACAGGGTGGTGCCGAAGTCGCCGCGCAGCATGTTTCCGAGGTATTCGACGTACTGGACGAGGATCGGCCGATCGTAGCCGGCGGCGGCGACGCGCTCGGCCAGCTGCGCCTGGGTCAGGCGCCCGCCGAGGGCGGCGGTGATCGGGTCGCCGGTGATGCGCATGAGGAAGAAGACGAGGGTGGTGAGGATCCACACGGTCGGGATGATGAGCAGGAACCGGATGAGGATGTATCTCCCCAGGCCGGATCCGGAGCTGCGTTTGGCCGTCTTCGCTGCTGGATCCTCAGCGAGATCGGGCACCTGGACGCTTGCGGTCATGGGTTCACATTTCGTGGGTTGGGATCTGGGTGGTTCTGGTCTCCGCCGCCGAGGCGTCACTCGCCTCCCGGCAGACCGGAGCCGAGGCGGGACGCTGGTGCGATCCCCGCCTCGGCTGCGGTGCGCGGTTCAGTCGGGCGTCACTTCTCCAGCAGCGCCAGGCGGAACTGGAAGGACGGGTCGAGGGTGTCGTCGACGCCCTTGACGTCCGTGCCCGAGACGGCGATCTGGTTGCCCTGCAGCAGCGGCAGGGTCGGCAGCTCCTCGCCGACGATGTCCTGCGCCTTGCCGAGCTCCTCAGCGCGCTTGCCCTCGTCGGCCTCGGAGCCCTGCTCCTTGAGCAGCGTGTTGAGCTCGTCGTTGGTGTAGTGGTTGGCGAGGAATGACGGGTTCTCCTCGGTGTTGTAGAAGAACGGCACGAGGTAGTTGTCGCCGTCGGCGTAGTCGGGGAACCAGCCGAGCTGGTACAGCGGGTAGACGTCGGCGGTGCGGTCCTCGGCGTACTTGACCCATTCGGTGGACTGCAGGTCGACGGTGAACAGGTCGGTCGACTCCAGCTGGTCCTTGATGAGCGCGTACTCGTCACCAGACGACGGGCCGTAGTGGTCGGGGTTGTACTGGAGCTTGAGCTCGACCGGGGTCTCAACACCGGCGTCCTCGAGGCGCTTCTTGGCCTTCTCGACGTCGGCGCCGCCGTTGCCGTCGCCGTACATCTCCTTGAGCGATTCCTTCGCTGCCGGCAGTTCGGTGGGCATGTGCGAGTACAGCGGGGTGTAGGTGCCCTTGTAGACCTGGTCGGCCACGGCCTCGCGGTCGATCGAGTCGGCCATAGCCTGGCGGACGGCGAGCGCCTTGTCCTCGTCGGCGTCGTCGGTCTTGGCGCCGAAGGGCATGGTGTCGAAGTTGAAGACGATGTAGCGGATCTCGCCGCCGGGGCCCTGGTGGACGTCGACGTTGTCGCTGCCTTCGAGGTCTTCGATGTCGGTGGCTGACAGCGAGCGCCAGGCCACATCGATCTGGCCCTTCTCGACGTCGAGCTTCATGTTGTTGGCGTCGGAGTAGTAGCGCATCTGCACGTTGGACGTCCTGGCCTCGCCGAGCGCGCCCTGGTATTCGGGGTTGGCTTCGTAGGCGACGAGCTCGTTGAACTGGTACGAGCCGATCTTGTACGGGCCGCCGAAGGCGTCGCCGTCGACGATCTCGTCATCGGAGGTGATCTCGTCGGCGGAGAAGGTGTCCTCGTCGACGATCGGGCCGGCCGGGCCGGCGAGCACCTGCGGGAAGATCTGGTCGTTCTCCTTGTTCAGCTTGAACTGGACCGTCAGGTCATCGGGGGTCTCGACTGATTCGAGGCTGCCGAGCAGCGAGGACGGGCCGTTGGGATCCTGGATGCCGAGCTGGCGGTCGAAGGAGAACTTCACGTCCGAGGAGGTCAGCTCGTTGCCGTTGGAGAACTTCAGGCCCTCCTTGAGCTTGACCTCGAAGGTCGTCGGGTCGGTGAAGTCGGCCGATTCGGCGATGTCGTTCTCGATGTCTGCGGTGCCGGGCTTGTAGCTGAGCAGGAACGGGAACACCTGCTTCATGACGAAGAAGGAGCCGTTGTCGTATGAGCCGGCTGGGTCAAGGACGGTGACCTTGTCGGTGGTGCCGATGGTGAGCGCATCACCGGACTCGCCTTCGCCACCGCCGCCGGTGGTCGAGGTGGAGCAGGCTGACAGCACCATCGCTGTCGCGCCGAGTGCTGCGCCGGTGGCCAGCAGCTTACGTGATCGGAACATGAACGCGCCTTTCGTCATTCAGGAGTGAACCAGACGTCACCTTAGGACTGCGGTGTCGCCAGGGGACGGTTAGTGCCATGTATATCCCAGATCGCAATCAAAGTGTGACTGCCGGCACAGTGTCCGCCTCTGCAGCGGACGCATGGCCAAAAAGAGTCGCACTCTCCAGGACAGGCGTCATGTTGTATAGGGTAACCCATGTACTTTCACAGGGAATTGACACGCCCCCACCATGTGTGGAATGAATATCGCTAGGTGTGACGCAGGCCGCACATTCGTGCGCCCTGCCCACTCCCCCTTTCTTCCGTCCGGACACCGCCGACCCCGGAGAGCGCTCTGCCCTCCGGCCCCGAGGTGCCGGCTGGGCTGACATCTCTAAGGAGTCCTGTATGTCCGAACTTATCGGCACACTCAACGACCTCGTCTGGTCGCCGGTGCTCGTGTACCTGTGCCTCGGCGTGGGCGTGTTCTTCACGATTCGCACGAAAGCGATCCAGATCCGCCGGATCGGCGACATCTTCGTCTACATGTTCACCGGCAAGGGCTCCTCCTCGGGAGTCTCGTCCTTCCAGGCGCTGGCGGTGTCGCTGTCCGGCCGCGTGGGCACCGGCAACATCGCCGGTGTGGCCACCGCGATCGCGCTCGGCGGCCCGGGTGCGGTGTTCTGGATGTGGACGGTCGCCCTGCTCGGCGCCTCGACGTCGTTCGTCGAGTCGACACTCGGCCAGATCTACAAGGAGCGCGACCGCGATACCGGTGAGTACCGCGGCGGCCCGGCCTACTACCTGGCGAAGGCGTACGCGCACACGAAGGCCAAGGGCCTGTTCCAGCTCTACGGAGCGGTCTTCGCCTGTGTCACGATCTTCGCGATGAGCTCGCTGCTGCCCGGCGTGCAGGCCAACGGCATCTCCTCGGCGATGGCCAATGCGTGGGGCCTGGAGCCGTGGATCCCGGCGGTCGGCATCGTCATCGTGCTCGGCTTCATCATCATCGGCGGCATCAAGCGCATCGCGAACTTCGCCTCGATCGTCGTGCCGTTCATGGCCGTCATCTACATCATCGGCGCGATCATCGTCGTCATCATCAACGCCAGCGCCATCCCCGAGGTCGTCTCACTCATCGTGTCCTCGGCCTTCGGCCAGGATGCCGCCTTCGGCGCGGTCGTGGGTGAGGCTGTGGCCTGGGGTGTCAAGCGCGGCATCTACTCCAATGAGGCCGGTCAGGGCACCGGTCCGCACGCCGCTGCCGCCTCCGAGGTCTCCCACCCGGCCAAGCAGGGCCTGGTGCAGGCCGGTGCGGTCTACATCGACACTCTGCTGGTGTGCTCGGCTACGGCGTTCATGATCCTCTCGACCGGCATGTACCGCGTCTACGAGGGTGAGGACGGCGGCCCGCTCGTCGGCGAAGGCGGTCACCTGCCCGAGGGTGTCGAGGCCGGTCCGGGCTATGTGCAGAACAGCTTCGACACGATCGTGCCGGGCCTGGGTGCAAGCTTCATCGCGATCTCGCTGGCGTTCTTCGCCTTCACGACGATCGTGGCCTACTACTACATGGCCGAGACGAACCTCTCCTACCTGCTGCGCAACTCGCGCAACGCGCTGCTGCGCAACGTCCTCATGCGTCTGCTGCAGCTGGCGATCCTCGTGGCCGTCGTCATCGGCGCCGTCGGCGGTGCCGGCGATGCCTGGACGCTCGGCGACATCGGCGTCGGTCTCATGGCGTGGCTCAACATCATCGGCATCCTGCTCATCCAGGGCCCGGCGTTCAAGATCCTCAAGGACTTCGAGGCCCAGCGCAAGGCCGGCAAGGATCCGGTCTACATTCCGGAGACGTGCCCGATCCCGGGTGCTGAGCACTGGGAGTCGGGTCTGCACATCGAGGCCCACGAGGAGGCCACCGGCCAGAAGATCGACCGCCGCGGCAGCGAGGCGGCCGGCTCACACCGCGGCTGAGCGCAGTGACAGCGAAAAGACCAGTGACGGCCCCAGGCTGAACCTCCTCGACAGAGGCTGACGACGGCCCCAACGAGAGCTGACGGCGGCCCCAACGATGGCTGACGACGGTCGCAGCGAAAGCAAGCGACGGCCCGGTAGTGATCATCGATCACCCGGGCCGTTCGTGTGCGCGGAGCCGACGCGATCGCTGGAGGGATCGGTCGTGAGTGGGACCGATCACCCTGGCAGCGCATGTGACTCTTCACACAGGCTTCACCATCTCGTTAAATGTTAGCCTGTTCTCACTAAGGCCAGCCGAACCTGACCTGAGACTCATCGACCGCTACGTTTCCGAGGTTTCCCCGCCCTATGCCGCTCCCCTCCATCCCGGCCTATGCACTCGATGCACACCCTGCCACCGCCAATCGGACCGCGTGGACTCTCGAACCGGCTCGCGCCATGCTGCTCATCCACGACCTGCAGAACCACTTCGTCGACGCCTTCGACCGGACCCCGTCCTCCCAGATCACACGCGCCATCGCAGCGACAGCGAAGCTGGCGAGCGCGTGCCGCGCAGCCGAGGTGCCGGTCGTCTACACCGCTCAGCCGCCTGCCCAGCATGCAGCTGACAGGAGACTGCTGACCGACTTCTGGGGCACCGGACTCGAGACCCCGGCCGCTGCCGCGATCATCGACGAGCTCGCACCCGAACCGGCCGACATCGTGCTGACGAAATGGCGGTACTCGGCCTTCCACCGTTCGGATCTGCTCGATCGTCTGCGCAACCACGACCGCGACCAGCTCATCATCACCGGCGTCTATTCCCACATCGGCTGTCTGACGACAGCGCTCAACGCCTTCATGCACGACATCAAGGTGTTCTTCGTCGCCGACGCCCAGGCAGACTTCAGTGCCGCCGACCACCAGATGGCACTCGACTACGTGGGATCCCGCTGCGGGCAGGTGACAGCGAGCGCCGAGGTGCTTGACGCTCTCGCCGTCATCCGCCCGGTGTCAGGCGCTGTGACGGTATGACCGTCCACCCCGCCACGTCCCCCACCTCTGCCATCGTCGTGACCGGTGCGGCAGGAGGGATCGGTCGAGCACTGACCGAGCTGCTCACCACCGCCCCTGACTTCCACCCGGACACCGCTGTCCTCGCCGTCGACTCCGCCTGGACCGCAGCCGACCTCGCCGTCCCGAGCAAGGCAGAGCGTCACCGTCTCGACGTCACTGTTGCAGAGGCAGTCGCTGAGTTCTTCACGCAACTGGCCGCAGCACACCGCCTGCGAGCGCTGGCCAATGTGGCCGGAGTGCTCGTCACCGGTGAGGCGGTGGATCTGAGCCGCGCCGACATCGACCGGCTCGTCAGCGTCAACCTCACCGGTGTCATCGAGATGTCCACGGCGGCTGCCCGCACGATGCTCGCCCAGCAGCCCGCACCGGATGGGGACGCCACCGGCACCAGCACCGGCGCCGACACCGACCGCTCGATCCTCACCATTGCGTCGAACGCCGGCAGCGTGCCGCGCGCCGGCTTCGCCGCCTACGGCGCAACGAAAGCCGCTGCCGCTCACTTCACGCGCAGCCTCGGCTTGGAGCTCGGCCACGCCGGCATCCGCTGCAATGTCGTCAACCCGGGCACCACCCGGACCGACATGGTCGCACGGATGTGGGACGGTCACGACCGCAGCGCCGAGGCGATCGCAGGCGACCCCAGCCGGTTCCGCACCGGAATCCCGCTCGGACGCATCGCCGAACCTGACGACATCGCCCGGGTCGCAGCCTTCCTGCTCAGCGATGCCGCCTGCCATGTCACTGCCGCTGAGCTCACCGTCGACGGAGGTGCGACAACCCCATGACCACGACCACCATCTCCCCGGCGTCCACGGCCTCCCCGACCACCGCCTCGGGAACGGCCGGACCCGCCACAGCCTCCCCAGCCGTTGCGGGCACCACCTCCCCAGCCACTTCCGGCACGCTGCCGGCCCCGGCAGAAACCCGAGCAGACGAGAACGCCGCCGACACCACCGTCCCGGACTTCTCCTTCGCGGCACAGGGCTGGACCCTGCAGGCACGCGGCGGGCAGCTTCTCACCCCGGTGTTCGCCGGCGGCGGTCCGCAGGCAGCCGAGGCCGTGATGGAGATGCTGACGGCGGCGGGGAGGCGCACCGGTCGGGCGCACATCGTCTGCGGGCTCATCCCGTTCGACACCTCTGAACCGGCCTGTCTGCGGCTGACAGACGATGTCACCCTGACCCCGCGCCGCATACCGCTGCCCGCGCAGACCCGCCGACCAGCTGACAGTTCCGGCCCCCCGCGCGACCAGACAGCAGTGCCGGACTCACCGCACTACCGGACGGCGGTCAGCCAGGCGTTGGAGCACATCGCCGCCGGTCGGGTCGAGAAGGTCGTCCTCGCCCGCAGGATGCGCATACCCCTGGCTGAGCAGCTGACCCCGGTGCAGGCCGTCACTACGCTGCTGCACCGCCTCAATGCCGCCAATCCCACCGCTGACGTCTTCCACGTCCGCCTGCCGCATGAGCAGTACTGGATCGGTGCGAGCCCGGAGGTCGTCGCCGATGTCCACAACGGGACCCTCATGACCCATCCGCTGGCGGGATCGCGGCCCCGGCTGGCCGGTCAGCGGGCACCGGGACCGGAGTTCTGCACCGCTGGGAAGGATCTGCGCGAACACGCCTACGTCGTCGATCACATCCGTGCGGCGCTGGCCGACCTGACCGAACATCTCTCCAGCCCTGCCGCTCCAGAGCTGTTCGCCACCGACTGCATGTGGCATCTGGGCACGCGCATCACCGGCAGGCTCACCCCCAGTGTGTCCGCTCTGGCCGCAGCGCTGGCCTTGCACCCGACTCCGGCTGTCTGCGGATCCCCGGCAGCTGCGGCGGTCGATCTCATCACCGAGCTCGAACAGCACCGGCGCGGGTTCTACTCCGGGCTGGTCGGGTGGACGGACGCCCACGGCAACGGCCGCTGGTCGCTGGTGCTGCGCTCGGCTCAGCTGAGCCCGACCCGTCTGACCCTCCAAGCCGGCGCCGGGATCGTCGCCGGCTCGGATCCGGCTGCTGAACATGCCGAGACGGCCGCGAAGTTCGGCACCATGCTCGCCGCGGCGGAAGGACTGCAATGACCCAGCACGCACAGCAGACCGACAGTAGGCGGCCCACCCTGCCGACGCCCCTCGGCCCACCGACACCGGACCCGCTCGATCCGGACTACCCGCGCCACCCCGCCGCACAGGCAGAGGCCTACATCGCAGCCGGACTGTGGGGAGACCAGCGGCTGGACGAGGTGCTGCTCGCCGCGGCAGCAGACCCGAGCACAGCTGCCCGCCCGGCGATCACCGACGTGACGATGAGCATCACGCACGGCCAGCTGCCCGGCCTCGTCGCAGCCACCGCCGCCCAGCTGCGCGCGCACGGCATCGGATCCGGCACCCGCGTCGTGCTGCACCTGCCCGACGGCCTCAACCTCATCGTCACCGCCATCGCGCTGCTGCAGATCAGTGCCATCCCGGTCTTCGCGCTGCCGGCCCACCGGGTGCAGGAGATCGTGCACTTCGCCACCGTCGCACGTGCCCGCGTGCATCTGCTCGGAGCGTTGCCGGGGCTGTCGTCTGCTGCCGCTGCCGAGCTCACCGATGCCGTCGAATCCGCCGTACCGGGACTGCGCACCATCGCCTGGGGAGACGATCATCTGTCCCCGGCCGCCACCCCGGCCACCGCCTCGGGCGCGGCGAACACGCGACCGGCCGCCAGCGCTGCCGATCTCGCGTTCTTCCAGCTCTCCGGGGGCACGACCGGGGCCTCGAAGCTCATTCCGCGCGCCCACCGGGAGTACATCTACTCGTTCCTGCGCTCGAACACCGTGTGCGGATTCGACGCCGCGACCGTGCTGCTGCCCGCTGTGCCGCTGGCCCACAACTTCCCCATGTCCTCGCCTGGGTGGATGGGCGCGCTGGCCGCCGGTGGGCACGTCGTCATCCCTCCGGCTGCCGATGCGCGCAGCGTCTTCGCCGCCGTCGGCGCACATCGTGTCACCCACATCCAGGCTGTCCCACCGCTGGTGCACAGCTGGCTCGACTCCGGGGTGAGGCCGCCGGCCGGTCTGCAGCGGATCCTCATCGGCGGGGCGCGGCTGGCGGAGTCGACCGCCCGGCGGGTCAGCGCCGAACTCGCACCCCTCCAGCAGGTCTACGGGATGGCCGAGGGCCTTGTGTGCTACACACCGCTGGACGGATCTGCCGAACTCATCGCCACCACCCAGGGCCGGCCGATGTCGCCGGCCGATGAGGTCCGCGTCGTCGACGCCGACGGCTGCGCGGTGCCGACCGGTGAGACCGGGGAGCTGCTCGTGCGCGGGCCCTACACGATCCCCGGCTACTATGCGGCCCCGCAGGTCAATGCCGCATCATTCACCGCCGACGGGTTCTTCCGCACCGGCGACCTCGTGCGCTGTTCACCCGACGGCGACATCAGCGTCGTCGGCCGGGTCAAGGAGCAGATCAATCGCGGCGGCGAGAAGATCGCCCCCGCCGAGGTCGAATCCCTGCTCATGCGCCACCCGGGAGTGTCCGATGCACGGGTGCGCGGAGCTAAAGACCCGGTGCTCGGCGAACGCGTCGAAGCCCACATCGTGCCGCGGCCCGGCTGGGAGGATGCGCTCAGCTCACGTGTGCTGCGCAGACATCTGCGCGACATCTCATTGGCCGACTACAAGATTCCGGAGACCTTCACCCTCGTGACCGAACTGCCCCAGACCCCCGTCGGAAAGATCAGCCGCACCGCTGCAGCCGCCTGCGAAGACGACACCACCACCACCGATGTCCTCGGCATCGGATTCGGGCCGGCGAATATGGCTCTCGCCGCCGCGCTGTCCGAGCTGCCGTCCGCCGACACTCCCACTGCGGTGTTCCTCGACGCGGCTGCCGGCCCGCAGTGGCATGCCGGCATGCTGCTGCCCGATGCCAGCCTGCAGATCAGCTATGTCAAGGACCTCGTGACCCTGCGCAATCCCTGCTCTCAGTTGTCGTTCCTCAACTTCCTCGCCGCGCACGACCGCATCCAGGACTTCTTCAACCGCGGCTCCTCCGAACCGCTGCGCGTCGAGTTCGCCGCCTATCTGCAGTGGGCCGCCCAGCAGCTGGGAGACTGGGTGCACTACTCCCACCGGGTCACCTCCGTCGAGCCGATCACCGCTGTCAACGGAACCGGCGCCGAGGCGGTGGCCGGGGACGGTGCCGGCTTCGACGGCTCGGAGATCATCGGCTACATCGTCCGCGCCGAGACCCCCGACGGACCCCGCACCTACCGCGCCCGCGACGTAGTGCTCGCCTGCGGGCTGCAGCCCTGCACTCCAGCTGAGTTCGGCAGCCATGAGCGGCTCATCCACTCCGCTGACTATCTGCACCGGATCGGCACATTGCCGATCGGAGCCCAGGGCAGCAGGGCTTCGGACAGCAGGGCACAGCCCGGCGACGCGCAGGGCTGCGACGCGACTGAGGCAGAGCGCGCAGTCAGGACTGAACTCGTCGTCATCGGCGGCGGGCAGTCAGCCGCCGAAGTCTGCCTTGACCTGCGGGAGCGCTTCCCGGCCGCACGTGTGCACCTGGTCCATTCGCGCTTCGGCCTCATCCCGTCTGATGCCACGCCCTACGCCAACCGCATCTTCGACCATGCGTCCGTCGACCGGCTCTACTACGCCCCGGCCGAGGTGCGCGACAGGCTCAGCGCCGTCCACCGGAACACCAATTACTCGGTCGTGCATGAGAACACCATTCAGGCGCTCTACGACGCGCAGTACGCCGACCGGTGGGCCGGTGACGAGCGGATCGTCATCCACGATGCCTCCCGCATCGAATCGATCACCGAGGAGACCGGCACCGCCGAGGAGGCGGCCAGCACCGCGGGAACGGGCACCGCCGAGGAGGCAGCCAGCACCGCGGGAGCGGGTTCGGTCTCGCAGCCGGAGGGGCGCCCGCCCCGGCTCACCGTCGCCATCGGCCACGACCTCGACGGCAGCCGCACCGTCATCACCGCCGATGCGGTGGTCTCAGCCACCGGCTACCGGCCGCTCGACCCTGCCGAACTCCTCGGACCGGCCGGCGATCAGCTGCTGCGCGACGAGGCCGGGCGGGTGCTGGCCACCCGGGACTACCGGTTGCAGTGGGATCGGCCGGACACCGGTCGGCTCTTCGCCCTCGGCGTCACCGGCCACCAGCATGGGATCGCTGCGACGCTGCTGTCGGACGTGGCGCTGCGCGCCGGTGAGATCACCGCAGCGCTGCTGGATACACCGGCTGAATCAGTTGCCGAGCGGACCGTGGGCGCGCACCTGCCAGCCCACCACACCGCACTGCCGGATGCCGCCCCGGTGGCTGCTGCCCATCTCACCTCATGAACGTTCTGCAGGCCACCGCACCGACGCTCAGTTGCGCTGGGATCTCTGCCGCATACGACCCGAAAGTGCCGGTGCTACACGACATCGACGCATGCTTTGAGCCCGGCAGGTTCACCGCTGTCATCGGCCCCAACGGCAGCGGGAAGTCGACGCTGCTGTCTTGCCTGGCCCGCCAGCTGTCCTGCCAGGGCCGGATCGCGCTCGACGAAGCCGATGTGCGACGCATGTCGCGGCGGTCCTACGCCCAGCAGGTGGCGTTTCTGCCCCAGTCACCGTTCGCACCCGAAGGGGTGAGTGTGCGCGGGCTCGTCGAACGCGGTCGGACACCGCACCGCCGGCCGTTCGCGCCGCTGAGCCGGAGTGATCATGCAGCCGTCGACGCTGCGATCGAGAGGCTGTCGCTTACCAACCTCGCGGAGCGCTCGCTGACCGATCTGTCCGGTGGGCAGCGGCAGCGGGCCTGGCTCGCCCTCGTGCTCGCCCAGGACGCCCCCGTGCTGCTGCTCGACGAACCGACCGCCTTCCTCGATCTGGCCCACCAGGCCGATCTGCTGTGCCTGGGCCGCTCCCTGGCAGCGGAGGGACGCACCGTCGTCGCGGTTCTGCACGACCTCAACCTCGCGGCCGCCTTCGCTGATGATCTCCTCGTGATCGAGCACGGCCGCACATCGGCCTTCGGCTCACCACACGAGGTGCTCACCGCCGAGCTGCTCGCCGACGCCTACGGGCTCAGCGCCGAGGTCATCGCCGACCCGCGCACCGGCGCTCCCGTCGTGTTGCCGCGCACCGGCGCTGCCGGACACAGCACGTCATCCGCACAGTGCCCAGAGACCACCCACCCCGTGACAGCCGCAGAGGAGCAGCCGTGAGCGCCACACACCTCGACCGAAAAACGATCCTCACCCAGCTGAGCGAAGCCGCCGACGGCGAACCCGTCGCGGGTGCCGACGAGATCTTCGACCTCGGCATCGACTCGATCCGGCTCATGCGTCTGGCAGATCGCTGGCGCGCCGCCCGCCCGGACCTCGATTTCGGCGACATCGTCGCCGCACGCACGGTGGACGACCTGCTGGAGGTCCTCGACGCCGATTCACTATGACAGACCCTTCCATCACACCGCACAACACACAGAGGGAGAACGCAATGAAGGTCACAACACGCAAGGGCATCGCGCTGCTGGCAGCAGCGGCTGCGCTCGTCCTGTCAGCCTGCTCCGGCGGGGCCGGGAGCCAAGCCGGAGGGCAGGACGACGGCGAGGGAGACGGGGCGACGAAGACGGTCGAAACCGCTTTCGGCGAAGTGGAGATCCCCACGGAGCCGACATCGGTCGTCGCCTTGGAGGGCGCGATCGGCCCGCTGCTCTCCGCTGGGATCACACCGAAGGCCACGGCCACCGGCGACATGCCGGATGGATTGCTGCCCGAGGAGTTCGAGCAGGTCAAGGACCTGCCGGCAGTGCTCGGCCCCGACGGCTGGGAGTACGAGAAGATCGCCGCACAGAAACCGGATCTGCTCATCGGCACGGTGCGCGCCGGCAAGGATGAGGAGATCTCGCCGCAGGCCCAGGAGGAGTACAAGCGCCTCAAGGGCATCGCACCGACGGTCCTCATCCGCGCCGAAGGCGCCACCCAGGCCAAGGACGCCACTCTGCAGATCGCCGAGATCGTCGGATCCGGCGACAAGGCCGAGGAGGCCAAGGAGGAGTACGAGAAGAAGGTCGACCACATCAAGACGACCTACGGCGACAAGCTCGAAGAGTACACCTTCGCTCCGATCGATCACTTCGAGGGCAATGTCTCGGTCTACACGCCGATCTCGTGGCTCGGCGGCATCATCACCGATATCGGCGGCACACTCGATCCGGTGTCTGCTGAGGTCACGGACCGCAACGGCACGGATCTGTCGACCGAGCAGCTGACGAAGCTCAGCGACACGAGCATCATCCTCACCGAGATGGGCGTTGACGGCGAGCCCGGCGCCGGTGCGGCCGAGCTCGCAGACGTGCCCACCTACCAGCAGCTGCCTGCGGTCAAGGCCGGCCATGCCTTCGGCGTCAAGCACTTCTTCCCGGACCGCTACGAAACCGCCAACATCGTTCTCGATCAGCTCGAGGACATCCTCAAGAAGGTCTGAGACCCATGCCTCATCACCGCGGCCCCGGGCTGCCCGCAGCGGGTCTGCCGCTCACCGCTGCCCAGCGCGGCATCGCCGCAGCGTGCCTTGTCGACCCCTCCTCCAGCGACTACGTCGCCGGCGACATCCTGCGCATCAGCGCAGCCGGCGGCACCGCGCGCGAGGCGGACGGCACCTGTTCCGGTGCCTCCGGTCAGACTGCCGCAGCGATCGACCACGGCCAGCTCCACGCAGCCTGCGAGCGGGTGCTGCATGAGACTCCGTGGCTGAGCCTGCACCTGCACGGTGACGCGGCCACCGGCACGCTGCAGCCGGGCCGCCCGGCCGCGGTGATGAGGCATCCGCACGACAGCCTGCCCGGCTCCGACGAATCACAGCGCTGGGCCGCTGCCCTCAGGCTCGCCCGCACAGACGTCACCGCACCGCTGGATCCCAGCCGCGACAGGCTCACCACAGTGCGGGTGTTCGCGCTGTCCGACACCGAGGCGGCGGTCTCTCTGGCCGTCCATCATCTGCTCCTCGACGGCTACGGTGTCCACCTCGTCCTCCGGCGCATCCTGCGCACCTATCTGCATCTCACCGGGCAGGCCGCTGCTCCCCGCCCGTGGGCTGATCCTGCCGAAGCTGCCGCAGAGGAGCAGGCCTATGAGCGCTCAGCGGCCGCCGCAGCCGACCGCGCGTACTGGGCTGCTCGTCCGCCGCGTCCCGGGGCAGCCCATTCCTTCCGCCTGCCGCGCTCAGCCGGCGCACACCCGTCCGACGCTGCCGGCGGCCGCACATCCGAGCCGGTCCGCTGCCGACCCGATGTCGATCTCGACGCACTCGCCGACTCCCACAGCTGCTCACCCCTCGATCTCCTGCTGGCCGCACAGGCCGTTGTGCTCGCCCGCTGGTCCGGCAACCGCGACGTCGTCATCGGTGTTCCGCTCATGAACCGCCTCGGCAGCCCCGCCGCCCAGGCACCGACCTGCACTGTCAATGTGCTCCCGGCAGCCGTGCACATCAGCCCGGCTGCCACCCTCGCGTCTCTGCTGCAGGAGGTGGGCGCCCAGCTCCGGCAGCTGCGCGCCCACAGCCGATTCCGCTCTGCGGAGCTGCTCAGCCTCCACGGGCATCTGGCTGCCGGCACTCAGCCGACCGGCACCGAGCTCAATGTCAAGCTCTTCGGCCCGCTACCGCACAGCCCTGGCCTGCGAACCTCCATCACACCGTTGGCCGAAGGTCCGCTCGACGACGTCTCGATCGCGGTGCTGTTCGACGATGCCGGTCCAGTCCTGTCATTCACCGCACCGGCCGGCACCGCCGGCGAGGCGGTGGCCGCTCTGGCGGCGGAATTCACCCGCGTACTCGCATCCTTCGCGACCGCCGGCGACCGGCTGCTGGGAGCACTGGGGGCTGAGGCTGCGGAGGCGCCCGGGCCGGGCGCTGAGGCAGAGCAGACCCCGGCGGCAGAGCAGACCTCGACGGCAGTGCAGTCCGCTGTGACAGCGCAGACTACTGCGGCAGAGCGGTCCATTGCGGCTGCCAGCCGGGTCAGCCCGGTGCCGTTGCTGCACGACCGTCTTCGCACAGCCGCCCGGCAGCATCCGCAGCGGCCTGCGCTCATCCATGGAGACAGCAGCTGGACACATGCACAGCTCTACGCCGAAGTGCTCCAGCGGACCGCCGCCCTGGCCGTCCACACTGCTGCGGCACAGCCGCTCATCCTCGATCTGCCGCGCAGCCACGATGCTGTCGCCTGGTATCTCGCCGCCGCAGCTGCCGGACGGCCGGCAGCTCCCATCGACCACGCCTGGCCGGAGACACGCCGCCAGGAGCTCACCGCTGGCCTCACCGCAGCAGCGCAGACCGCCGGCACCCCACCACCAGTGCGGCTGACACCACAACTGGCGCAGGCCTGGCGCGAAGAAGTCCGATCGGCGTCCACCGCCTCGGGCGCGGTTGGAAGCCCCGCCACGTCGGAGACGCCCGCCGTCGCGGGATCTGCGGCCACCGCCTCGGGCACGGTCACCGGCACAGCATCTGCCGACCTCAACGGCTGGGAGGCGAGCGCCGCCGCCGAATGGAGCCGCGTGCGCCCCACAGCTCCGGCCTACATCATCCACACCTCCGGTTCGACCGGACGGCCGAAGCCGGTGCTCATCGGCCAGGCTGCGCTGGGACGGCACCTGCACACCGTCGGAACTGCGCTGTGGTCCTCCGGGCAGCGGCACACGGCAGCCCTGACGCTGCCGCTCATGTTCGACGGCTCCTGGGATCTGCTCTCGGCAGTCGTGTGGGGCCACACCGCAGTGCTCATCGACCATGACACCGCCCTTGATCCGCGTGCCTGCGTCGCCGCTGTGCAGACTCACCGTGCGACTGCTGTCGATACGACCCCGACGATGCTCGCTGCGCTGCTCGACGAGGGGCTGCTGGCCGACGGCCACAGCCTCACGCACATCAACGTCGGCGGTGAAGCCTGCCCGGCACCCGTGTGGGAGCGGATCGCAGCCGCGCGCACCATAGACGGCAGGCCGGTCCAGGCGACGAACTTCTACGGCCCCACCGAATCGACAGTCGATGCCACACGGCTGTGCTCGACAGACCTGCAGGACTGCGCGGCCGCTGACGCTGTGCGGCAGTCTGCCGGCTCACTCATCGGGCGCGGGGTCGAGGGCACGAGCACCTATGTTCTCGACGCATGGCTGCGCCCGGTGCCGCATGGTGTGCAGGGAGAGCTGTGGCTTGCCGGTGAGCAGCTGGCGCACGGCTATCTGGGGCTGCCCGGACTCAGTGCCGAACGGTTCGTCGCCGATCCCTTCGGGCCGGCGGGTTCGCGCATGTACCGCACCGGTGACCTCGTGCGAATGCTGCCTGGCGGGCATCTGCTCTACGACGGCCGGGCCGATGACCAGATCAAGGTGCGCGGCTACCGCATCGAGCCTCGCGAAGTGGAGGCCGGCCTCGAACGTCTGCCGGCGGTCCGGCAGGCGCTGGTCAGGCTGGTCGGCGCACAGCTCATCGCCTGGGTCCTCACCGATTCCCCGGAGCCCGAGGCCGCGCAGCTGCGCGAAGCCGCCGCAGCCATCCTGCCCGAGCACCTGCTGCCTGCTGCCGTGGTGCCGGTCACTGCCTTCCCGCGCACCGCAACCGGAAAGATCGATCCGGCCGGTCTGCCGGCACCGCAGGCAGCCGCCGTCGGGCGCCGGCCCGACGGCCCGGCCGAAACAGCTCTCGCCGCTGCATTCCGCACAGTGCTGCACACCGGCGAACTGGGCGCCGATGCTGACTTCTTCCGCCTCGGCGGGGATTCGATCACAGCGATCCGGCTCGTCGCAGCGCTCCGGGACGCGGGATTCACCACCTCGGTCTCGGAGGTCTTCGCCCAGCGCACACTCGCCCGCATCGCCGCGAACTGTGTGCCGGCCCGCGCAGCTGACGGCCCGCAGCCCGGATCACCCGGCAGCCTCCCGGCCGAATCCCCCGGCAGCCTCCCGGCCGAATCCCCTGGCAGCCTCCCGGTCGCTGACCCGGCGGCCGTTGACGCGGTCACCGCGCTGCTGAAGTCCCGTCTGCATCCCCCGAAAGGATCCCACCGCTCATGACCGCCCCGATCATCTGGCCGACGACTCCCCTGCAGCGCGGCCTGCTGAGCACCCCGGCCCCGTACGTCGGCCAGGCGCGCATCGCACTGTCAGCTCCCCTCGCCCCGGCCACGCTCGCACGCGCCGCTGCAGCGCTGCTGCGGCACTATCCGCAGCTGGGTGCCGGGTTCATCGTCGACGCCGATGTCGAGCCGACCCAGTTCATCACCGCCGTCGACCCGCGCATCCGGTCCACCTCCCTCGGTGAGGTGACCGCCGCCGAGGCGCAGGCCCAGGTCGCTGCGATCGCCGCAGCAGAGGCCGGTGAGGGCTTCGACCTGTCGGATCCGCCGCTGCTGCGCTGGCATCTCATCGCCGCCGGGTGTCGTTCGGTGCTGCTTCTCACTGCGCATCATGCGGTGCTCGACGCCTGGTCGATGCCGCTGCTGCTCAGTGAGTTCGCCCGCCTGGGATCCAGCACGCCGGGTCCAGCTCCGCAGACCTGCGACTACAGCGAGCATCTGGCACAGCTGCACCGCGCCGATCGCAGCGCTGCCGCCGCGTTCTGGGCAGATGAGCTCGCGCATCTGCCGGAGATGCCGCGCCCCCAGTGGCTCGGCAGCGAAAGCGCAGCTGGCGAGGGCGCAGGTGCCGCTCGGCTCAGCTGTGAGAGCACCTTCTCACCCGGCCGCACAGCCGCACTCGCCGCGCGCGCCCGCGACATGGGCACCACCCCTGCGGCCCTGCTCCGCGGCTGTGTGAGCCTGGCAGTCGACTGGCTGTCGGGCGCTGTCGGCACACCCATCGTCATACCCGTGCACGGTCGCGGCTCCGGGCTGGCCGGGGTGGAGAATACGCCGGGTCTGTTCACCGATTCTGTCCTGGCTGCGCACTGTGCGGCTCCTGGGCCGCTGGCCGAGGTGCTCAGCTCACTCGAAACCGCGTGGAATGCCGGTCTGCCCCACCACCACATCGGTCTGTCGGGGATTCTGCGCACGCTGGGGATCGCCGATCCCGCCGGGGTCCTCTACACCCATGAGACAGCCGGTGCACGTGCGCAGGCACAGCTGCGCGACGCCGACAGCGGTGACATCGAACTCACGCTCGTGGATGTCGTCGATGCCACTCACTATCCGGTGGAGGTCACGAGCGTGCTCTCTGCAGCCGCCTGCGATGCCGGCGAGGGATCCAGCGCTGGCGGTGAAGGACCCAGCGATGCCGGTGATGAGCCCAGCGATGCCGCCTCTGCGCTCAGCATCCGGGTCGAAGTCGCTTCCCATTGTGCCGCTGGAAGCGAAAGGCGCCTCCTCACCGCTGTCGAGACGCTGCTGAGCACACTGCTCGAGGATCCGCATCGGCCGCTCAGTTCGATCGACCTGCGCACCGACGAGGACCGGCGCATCCAGGCCAGCGCCCTCAGCGGCTGCACAGCCGAGCCCGGCGAGGCCGGATCAGCCCTCATCGGGCCCGGCCCGGCAGAGCGCGAGCCGCTCCCGCGCGGTTCTGCCGGATCCGGTCAGGCAGGCGCTGAGATCTCCGGTGCGCCGCCTGCGCCGTCTCTGCTGCCCGAGGCCTTCTTCGCTGCGTGCGCGGCCCATCCGGAGAAGCCAGCGCTCATCTCCGATGACCAGACCCTGACGTTCTCCGAGCTGGCAGCTCAAGTCACAGCCCGCCGTGCACAGCTGCAGACCGCTGTGCCGGTCCGCGCCGGCCGGCGCCGGCCGCTGTGTGCGCTGCAGCTGCCCCGCAGCGTCGAGGCGATCACCGCCCTGCTGGCGTCGCTCACCGCCGGATTCACCACCCTGGTCCTCGACCCGCAGACACCTGCGCGACGCCGCGAGGAGGTGCTCGACGAGCTTGCAGCCGACCTCCTGCTCGATCCCACCGGGCTGGTGCTGCGGGCGGCAGCGGACCCGAACAGCACAGCAGGCTCAGCTCCCGGCACACCCGCGGACCGGCCGGTGACCGGGACGGACACTGCGTTCGTGGTGCTGACCTCCGGGTCGACCGGCCGGCCCAAGCCGGTTGCGGTGCCGCATGACGCCATGGCTGCGCTGCTCGCCCACCATCGCCGGCAACTGTGGACTGAGGACGTCGAGGTCATCGCCCACACCAACGCGCTGCACTTCGACGCCCACTGGGATGCCCTGCTCGGCCTCTTCGAGGCACGCACTGTGCGCCTGCTCGATACGCAGACTCTGCTCGATCCTCATGCGCTGGCCGCACTGCTCAACCGTGAGCGCATCGACTACCTCGATCTCGGGCCGGCGCTGTGGGCCTCCCACCTCGCCGCCGGCCTGCTCACCACCCTCCCGGCTGTCTGCGTTGCCGGAGGTGAGGCCTTCCCTCCGCAGCTGTGGACCCAGATGCGGCAGCTGACCGGCTGTGACACGACAGCAGAGACGGCAGACTCAGCGGGCTCAGCCGCGGCAGCAGCCCCCGGCGACACTCCCCCACCAGCAGCCGCCGATGCGCCCCTGCCCGCCGCCGGCGCACATCTGTCCGCCGCCGGTGAGGCGCGGCCATCAGCGCCACGCGTGCTCAACGCCTACGGCCCCACTGAAAACACCGTCGATGCGTTCATCGCCGACGTGCGCGACAGCGCGCAGCCGCGCGTCGGCAGAGTCGTCGGCGGAACCACCGCGGCCGTGCTCGACCCCTGGCTGCGGCCGGTGGCCGTCGGCTGCGAAGGCGAACTGTATCTGGGCGGCACTCAGCTGGCCCACGGCTATCTCGGCAGACCGGCGCTCACGGCTGAACGGTTCACAGCAGCCCCCGGCGGGGCGCGGCTCTACCGCACCGGGGATCGGGCGTGGATCGACCCGGCTGGCAGCCTCGCGCTGCTGGGCCGGGCTGACGACCAGCTGTCGATCAACGGCTTCCGGATCGAGCCCGGGGAGATCACCGCCGCGCTCACCCGCCTGCCGGGCATCCGCCACGCGCATGCGGCTGCGGTTGACCATCCGAGCGGGGGGAGGCGACTGGTCGCCTGGGTGCAGCCGGAACCCCAGGAGCCGTTCTCCGATCCCGAGGCGGTGCGCCGGGGACTGCGCGAGCTGTTGCCGCCCCCGCTCATCCCCTCGGCAGTGCTGTCTGTTGATGCGTTCCCGCTCACCAGCAGCGCCAAAATCGATGTCCGGGCGCTGCCCCTGCCTGTCTGGGCGCGACCCGGCAACACGAATGCCGCTGATGCCGGCTCAGCCACCGCCTCGGCGGCGGCCGCTGTGTGCGAAGCGACCGCGCAGGTGATCGGGCGGGCCGATGCGCGCCTGTCTCTGCGTAGCCTGGGCGGGGATTCGATCTCCGCCATCCGGGTCAGTGCCTGGCTGCGGCGCAGCGGCTGGGCGCTCGAAGCTGGGGCTCTGCTCAGCGCCGACACACTCGCCGAGGCCGCTGCCGCAGCCGTCCCAGTCGTCAGCGATGCGCCCGACTCGACAGCTGACATCGCCCCTGCCGGCGGCGAGGTTCCTGCTGCCATCGAGATTCCTGCCGAACTGCGGGCAGTGCTTCCTGCCGGGGTGCAGGTGAGCGAGAAGCTGCCGCTGAGCGGAACCCTGACGGGAATGTTTGCGATGAGCATGCGGGCCGGTGCCGCAGACCCGTACCGCACCGCCACGCTGCTGCGGGTGGAGGCCGACACTGCTGACCAGCTCACCCAGCCGCGGGTGGAGGCGGCCTGGGATGCGGTGCTCGCCGCCCATCCTGCGCTGCGCAGCGTCATCGCGCAGGGCAGTGATGCGGTGCCGGCCGCCTTCACGACTGATCCCGGACGTATGGTCCATCACGTCATAGATGCGGCAGATGCTGCGACTGAGCCTGCCGATCTCGATGCGCTGCGCACCACAGCTGTCGAGCGGGCCATCAGCGAGCAGTCGCTGGCCGACGGCCACCTCATCTGTGCGGTGTGGCTGCGTCTGCCGCAGCGAAGCGCCGCTGATCCGGTGGCCGTCGAACTCGCCCTCGGAGTGCATCATCTGCTCGCTGACGGCTGGACGACACCGCTGCTGGCGGAGTCGTTTGAGAAGGCGCTGCGCGGTGAGCCGCTGCCGGTGGACACCGGCTGGGCGCAGTACCTGCGCTGGTGTGCAGCGCAGGATACCAGCGAGTGGGAGGCCGAATGGCGGGAGCTGTTCCGCGGGCCGGTCGTGCGCACCATCGTCATGCCCGCCGCCGGGACGGAGGCGTCGGGGCAGGCGAGCGCGACGGGCCAGGTAGGGGCATCTGAGCAGGAGGGCGCGTCTGAACAGCCAGGTGCGCCTGAAGAGGCGGGGATATCTGAACAGGCTCGTCGCCGAACCCGGGCGCGCGCAGTATGGCAGCCAGACGCCTGCTTCACCGCGGCCATGCAGACTGCCGCACAGCGCATGGACATCACGCAGGCAGCGGCGATCCAAGCCGCGTGGGCTCGCGCACTGTCAGAGACCACCGGCGCACAGCAGGTGGTGTTCGACCTGACCTCGGCAGGCCGCGATGTGCCTATCGACGGCATCGAACGGGCCGTCGGCGCTTTTCTCACCACCCGTCCGGTGCTCGCCGATGCGAGCATTCCCGCCGACCGGCTGTGCACGACGCTCATGCGTCAGACCGCACGCACCGAACGTGCCGCCCACCTCGGCTCCGGTGCTATTGCGGGACTGACCGGCACCGCTTCCGACTCACTCCTCGTCATCGAAGCAGCCCATGCCTCCATCGCCGGCCGCGCCCCAGGTCAGGAGTCTCAGGCGGGGCTGCCCCGGGTGGTCCCGGTGCGCGGTGCGGACGCCTCAGGCTACCCGGTGACCCTGACCCGATTCGAAAGCCCCGACGGGCCAGCCTTCGAACTCGAACTCGACGCTCCCGGTGCAGCAGCCGCGGCAGCCGAGGCGCTGCTCGCCCGGTTCGCCCGACAGCTGACAGCCGTGCTCGGTCTCCCCTCCGAGGCCGGAGACTCCGAGTTCTCCTCGACTCAGGAGTCACCGGCCGGCCTGGTCGCAGGTGACCTGGTCAGCGCTGAGCGGGTCGCGGCCGGCCCGAGCGCGGCCGACCCAGTCCCCGCCGATCGCGATGTCGACCCGTCCGGCACCACCGCGAGAGTTCAGCGCGAACACGTCGAACAGGCGCGCCGTGTGATGGCAGCAGCACTCGGTGCAAGTGCTGATGCCCTCGCAGCCGACGACGACTTCTTCGCCAGCGGCGGTGACTCGATCCTCGTGATGAGCGTCGTCGGTGCGCTCCGGCGTGCCGGCTGCACCGTCGAGATCTCCGACATCTTCGACGCCCGCACCCCAGCGGCGCTGGCAGCTCGGATCTCTTTCGGCACCCCGGCGACCGCAGCCGAGGCGGTGGCCGAAGCCGTGCAACCGGTGCCGTTGACACCGGCGCTGCGGTGGTATGCCGCCCATATCGGTGACAGCGCTGACCACTTCCTGCAGCTGCGGACGCTGCGCATCCCGGCCGATCTCACCGACAGCCAGCTGCGCCGCGCACTGCACACCCTCGTGTCCCGCCATGAGGCGCTGCGCCTCCGGCTGCGTGGAACGGAAGCCTGCGTCCTCCCCGCCGAAAGGCTCGAGGACGGACCGCTGTTCAGCACGGCCGTGGCTGCACCGGACGATGACCTGAGCGCACTGCGTGCCGCTGCCGCAGCCCTCGACCCGGCGGCCGGTCGGCTGCTGACCGCGGTGCGCACCCGGGCCGACCGCCTCGTCCTCATTGCCCACCATCTGGGCGTCGATGCGGTGTCCTGGCCGGTGCTCATCGCGGAGCTGCGCGCGGTCGCTCACGGCGAACAGCTGCCCCCAGCTGAGAGCTTCTGTGCTGCGGCGCTCGCACTTGATGCCGCCGCCGACCAACTGCGCCCTCAGGCCCACGGGGTTCGCGCCCTGTTCGACCGGATGCAGGCCGCCGACGGCGCACCTGCACCGGAAGCAAACGCGCCCCAACAGCTGAGTGCGGTCGGGGCAGCCCGGCAGCGCACCGTCCGGCTGAGCCGGGCAGCTACCGCAGCGCTGCTGCACCTGGCTGCAGCAGGCACCCCCGTCGATGTGCAGCTTGCCGCCGCCGTCGCGCGCACTGCCGACACCGGGCTGGTCGTCGAGTTCGAAGGCCATGGCCGCCCACTGGCCTCCACCGGGGATCCACGCGATCACATCGACTTCGCCTCGGTCGTCGGCTGGTTCACCCAGACCTGGCCGGTGCCGCTGCCGCCGGCTGCTCAGCTGAACCCGGCCGCGCATCTGCGCAGCTGCGCCTCCCGCTGCGCCACCCTCACAGCATTCGCCGATGCCCTCGCACTCACCGGTGCGGCCGAGGACATCCGTGCTGATCTGCTCGTCAACTTCCTCGGCAGGGAAGGCAGTGCAGACACCTCCCCTGCCGGCGAGGCCAGCGCGGACTGGACTATCGCCGACGGTGCCGCCGACTGCGAGGACGCCCTCGGTTCGGGCCGGTCGCTGCCGGCCTCCCATCCGTGGGAGCTCAACGCCGGGCTGGACGGTGAGCAGCTGGTGCTGCGCTGGCAGTGCGCGGACCCTGCGCTCGATGATGCCGCCGTCGACGCACGGATCGCAGCAGTCGCCGCCGCCCTCGAGGACAGCGCGAACCCCGGCATCTGCGCAGGCCACGGCCCTGACCCAGGCCGCACCGTGGGCGACCCGACCTGCGACGGCGACCCAGACCTCGGCTTCGGCAACCCGGTGCTCGACCTCGTCGGCGCCACCGCGCCCCAGCTGGCACGCCTGCAAGCTGAAGGCGTCGACGGCCTGTGGCCGCTGACTGCCGCGCAGACCGGCATTGCCTTGGAGAGTCTGGGCGATGAGCACGGCCGCTATCTGGCCCGCACCGATCTCGAGCTCACCGGCCCGATCGACATCGCCGCCCTTCAGCGCGCCGCCACCGCGGTGGCAGCCGGCGAACCGGCGCTGCGGATGCGCCTGACCCAGCTGGGCAACCGGCACGTCCTCGCCTCCCTCGCCCAGGCGACTCCGGACTTCCGTGTCTTCACCTCCCATGCCGCCGCCGAGGCGTGGCTCGCCGAGCCGTTCGACGTCACCTCCGATCCGCTCACCCGGTGGGCCTTCGTCCACGGCAGTGCCGGCACCCCGCACCGGCTTGCCCTGCTCGACCACCACCTTGTCCTCGACGGGTGGTCAGTGCCGCTCCTCGTCGATGCACTCTTCACCTGCTACCGCGCCGAGCTGGAGTCCGCACCTCACGGGCGCGAACGCGCAGGCGGGCCCCAGCACCACCGGCCCACTAGTCGCAGCTCATCCACTGACCGCAACAGAGGCACTGGCCGCAGCGCTCTGAGCGCACATCCGCTGACCCGCCACATCCTCATCAGGCAGGCACGTGGGCAGAACCACCACGAGCTGCAGCGGTGGGACGCAGCGCTGCCGCGCCGTGCAGGTGCTCTCATCTCCGCCGTCGATTCAGCACATGCCACGCTCAGCGCACCGCTTCCGGCCTGCATCGCCTCGGCGGCGCGACGCCTTCAGCTTTCGCAGGCCGAAGCGGTGACGGCAGCATGGACAGCGCTGCTGGCCGCTGTGGCCGATGCAGATGAGGTCATCACCGGCATGGTCGTCTCCGGGCGGTCCCACACTGACGCTGAGACCATCGGCATGCTGCTGCAGACGGTGCCGGTCGGAGCGTGCTTCGGTGGGCAGAACCTCGGCTCGACGCTGACCGGCCTGACGGCTGCGACGCGCTTGGCGCTGACCACTCCGGAGGCTCCGCTGACGGAACTGGCCCGCCGGCGGTCGGCGCCCACCCTGTTCGACACGCTCATCGTGGTCGAGAACTATCCCACCCCGCACCGCACACAGGTGGCACCCGGAGTGCAGCTCGGTGCCGTCGACGGCTCTGACGACACCCACTATCCGCTTGCACTCACCGTCGAGTTCGACACCGACGACCCGCGCGACCAGGCTGACCGGGCCGGTGTGCTGCGGCTGGACTATCCGAGTGAGCTCATCGACGCGCAGACAGCTGAGTCCCTGCTCGCCGGCGTCAGTGCTGCGCTGCAGTTCCTGCACACAGCACCCGCCGAGGCGCCGAGCGGCGAGCTCATCGCCGCCGTCCGTGCCGTCCTCGCCCCCACCGCGAGGGCACTCACGGCCACCGCTTCGGGAACGGGGCCAGCCTCGGGACCAGACCCAGCCACCGCCTCGGGACCGGCGGGTTCACAGACCTCCGCCGATGCCTTCGCCGCCGTTACCGAGGCACTGACCGATGCGCTCGGGCGCCGGCCCGAGCCTGAGGACGACTTCTTCTCCCTCGGCGGGGATTCGCTCACCGCGATGGCCGTCATCACCGCGCTCCGGGCCGCGGGGTGGAAGCTCACCGCTGCCCAGGTGTTCACCCACCCGACGCCCCGGGCGATGGCTTCGGCCGCCGCGCCGCTGGAGACCCCGGAACCGTCCCGCGAAGCCAGCCCAGCCGTCCCGGACGCCGCCCTTGACGCGGCTGGACACGATGCGCTCGCGGCGCTGCTCGCCAAGATCGAGATCCCATGACCCGATACTCCCTGACCCGACGACCTGGGCCCCGAACCTGGGTGCCCCGAACCCGAGTACCCCGCCCCGACAGCTCTGACTGTGAAAGGAACCGATGACTTCCACCGTGACGCCTGATGTGCGCGTATGGCCGCTGGCCCCGCTGCAGGAGGGACTGCTGTTCCATGCCCTCGGCGACGACTCCGCTCTCGACGTCTACTCGATGCAGTCGACCTACCTCTTCTGCCCGGCCCCCAGCCCCGCTCAGACGTCCGCGGCCTGTGCCGCGCTGCTGCGTCGGCATGAGGTGCTGCGTGCCGGGTTCACCACCGCGGTCGGCGAGCGGCCGGTCCAGTTCATCGCCCCCGAGGTGCCGGTTCCGCTCACCGTTGAAGACCTCACCGCCCTGCCCGCCGCCGAGGCGGAGGCCGGGTTGGAGCGAATCCAGCGCCGGGAGCGCGAAACCCGTTTCGTCATGGACCGTCCACCGCTCATCCGATTCGTCGATGTGCGGCTGCCAGCACTCAACGGCCAGGCGCGGTCGGCGCTGGTCGTGACCAATCACCACATTCTGTTCGACGGCTGGTCGGATGCGCTCATCGTGACCGAGCTGCTCGCCCATCTGGCCGCCGGCGGCAGCGATGACACGCTGCCGGAACCGCCGTCCTTCGGCAGCTACCTCGCCTGGCTGGCAGCCCAGGATGAGGCGGCGGGTCTGCGCCGCTGGGCGGATGCGCTCGACGGTCTCGATGCCGGCACGTTCGTCGCCGAGGCGCAGACCGGTCAGACCGTGCTGCCTGCCGTCGTCGAATGCGATCTCGGTGCCGAACTGACTGCCGGCATCGAGGCTTTCGCCCGCAGCTGCGCGGTGTCGGTGTCGACGGTGTTCTCGACCGTGTGGGGTTTGGTGCTGCGCGGGCTCACCGGCCGTGACGACGTGGTGTTCGGTACGACGGTCTCGGGGCGGCCCGCTGAGCTTGCCGGAGCCGAGGCGATGGTCGGGTTGTTTCTCAACACCGTTCCGCAGCGGGTCACCGTCCACCCGCATGAGACCGTCGCCGAACTCATGGCCGCCTCCCACCGTGCGCAGACGGCGGTGCTCGATGCCCACCATGTGGGTCTGAGTGCGATCCAGCGGGCGGCAGCGCTCGGCCCGCTGTTCGACACGCTCTACGTCATGCGCAACACCCCGCAGGATGACGACGGGCTCACCGAGCTCTCGACTGCCACCGGTCTGACGGAGCTCGAAGGCGGGGATGCGACGCACTATCCGCTCACCTTCATCGTCCATCCCGGTGAGTCGACCCAGCTGATCCTGTCCTACCGGGAGGACACCGTCAGCGATCAGCAGGCGAGCACGATCCTCGAGGCCGCCCGTCGGCTGTTGGAGCAGCTGACCGCTGACCCGCAGGGACAGGTGGGCATGCTGCGGCTGTGGCCTGAGGCCGCGCATCAACGTTGGCTGGCCCGCACCCGCTGCGGGGGCAGTGACGGTGCTCAGGCTGGGGGCGGCGCTGTCCAGGCTGGAGGCGCCTCGCTGTGCGAGCTGCTCGAGCACACCGCCAGGGCGCACGGAGCCCGCACCGCCCTCATCTGCGGGGAGGAGACGCTGAGCTATGAGCAGCTGTGGTCGAGCATCGCCGCGACTGCCGGTGAGCTCCGGCAGGCCGGAGTCCAGCCGGGTGATCTCGTCGGCGTCGATGTGCCCCGCGGCATCAGCGCGGTCGTCGGGATCTTCGCGGTGCTCGCCGCTGGAGCCGCCTATGTTCCAGTCGACCAGGCGCACCCGCCTGCCCACCGCAGCAGCATCTTCGCCCGCAGCGGTGTGACGGCTGTGCTCGCAGGCGGTGCTGCTGCCCCGACGGATGTGCCGGCGCTGCCGGTCGTCCTCCCTGACGGCTGTTCGTCCTCAGCGCAGGCGTCGTCCGCCCGGCAGCTGCATCCGGGATATCAGCACTCCGATCTCGCCTATGTCATCCACACAAGCGGTTCGACAGGTGAGCCGAAGGGGGTGCGGATCGACCATGCCGGTCTTGTCAACATGCTGCACAATCACCGCGCGAAGATCTTCGCGCCTGCCGGCGCTGACCGGCAGCACCCGTTCACGGTCGCCCACGCGGTGAGCTTCGCCTTCGATATGTCCTGGGAGGAGCTGCTGTGGCTCATCGACGGGCACACGGTCCTCATCTGTGATGACGAGACCCGGCATGATCCGCAGCAGATGGTGAGCATGCTCAACACCGCGCAGGTCGATGTCATCAACGTGACGCCGTCGCTGGGTGAGGCGCTCGTCGAGGCGGGCCTGCTGGCCGACCATCGCCCGCGCCTCGTGCTTCTCGGCGGGGAGGCGGTGACGAGCGGGCTGTGGGCGCGGCTGCGGGACACCCCCGGGGTGCTCGGCTACAACCTCTACGGTCCCACTGAGTACACGATCAACACGCTCGGCGGCGGCACCGATGATGCCGCCGAACCGACCGTCGGCTCTCCGATCGCGGCGACCGATGTCTTCGTCCTCGACTCCTCCCTCGAACCGGTGCCCGATGATGTGCCCGGGGAGCTGTGGGTCACCGGGGTCGGTCTGGCTGAGGGCTACCACCGGCAGCCGGCGCTCACCGCCGAACGGTTCACCGCCTGCCCGTTCGGGGCGCCCGGTCAGCGCATGTACCGCACCGGCGACATTGTCAGCCGCGGTGCTGACGGGCAACTGCGATTCCACGGCCGAGGCGATGGTCAGGTCAAGATCCGCGGTCACCGGGTCGAACCGGGAGAGGTGCAGGCCGCCCTCGCGCGGTCTGCGCTCGTGCGCACCTGCGCGGTGCTTCCGGTGCGCACCCCGGCAGGCTCCCACGCACTTGTCGCCTATGTCGTGCCCACCGGAGCCGGCCACGGTGCCGAGGGCCTGGCGGATGCAGAAGGTCTGGCGAGCGCCGAAGACCGGCCGGATGCAGAGGGTCCGGCCGATGCCGAGGATCCGAGCGGTGCGGAGCTCGGGGAGCGGCTGCGCCGCGAACTGCGGGCCCGGCTGCCGGAGCATCTGGTGCCGGCTGCGGTGATGACGCTGCCGCAGCTGCCGCTGACGGTGAACTCGAAGCTCGACGTCGCCGCTCTGCCACAACCGGATTTCGCTCAGCCGGAGTACACACCGCCGCGCACCGAACTCGAAGAGCAGATCTGCGAGGTCTTCGCCACCGCACTCGGCATCGGCGAATGTGGTGCCGAACATGACCTGTTCGCCCTCGGCGGGCATTCGCTGACTGCCATGCGGGCCGCCACGCTGCTGTCTGCTCGTCTCGACAGGCGCGTGTCGGTCGCCGCTGTCATCGCCGCGCCGACCCCGCGCGGGCTGGCGCAGCGGCTCGGCACCGCGGCCGATGCACATGCGGTGATGCTGGCGTTGGGCGGTGATGCTGCCACCGGTCACGATGCTGCCGGTGACGTGGCGGAGCCGGTGCTGTTCATCCACGGGGCGCTCGGCCTCGGCTGGTCGTTCAGCACTCTGGCCGCCCATCTGCCGGCAGGTCAGCGGGCGTGGGCGGTGCAGTCACCTGGCCTGGCCGGTTGGCCAGCAGGGCGTCCGACGGATCCGCAGGGGCTGGTGGAGATGCTCGTCGATGCCATCATCGCCGAACTCCTCGCCGCCGGTGGGACTGCGCCGCTGCGCGGGGTCCGGCTGATCGGCTGGTCGTTCGGCGCTCACCTCACCGGCCATCTCGAGGCGGCTCTTTCCGCGCACGGGATCACGGTCAGCTCGGCAGTGCTGCTCGACCCCGGCCCGCCCAGCGGCCAGGCCGGTGACGAACCTGACCGTGCGGCTGCCGATCCCAATCCACCCAGCGGCCAGGCCGTCGACGCGCCTGACCGTGCAACTGCCGATCCTGAGCAGGAGGCTTTGGCATTCGTGCTCCGAGCATCCGGCACGGAGGCTCCGGCCTGGCTGCAGCCGCCGTACGACCGTGAGGACGTCCTTGCCCATCTCGCGACCTCAGCCGGGGTGTTCTCCCACTTCACCGCCGCTGAATTCGACGCCATGCTCGACTGCTGGACGGTCAACAGCCGGCTGCTCTGCGAGCTGCCGGCGCTCGTGCCGCGTGCCGACACCACCCTGGTGTCGGCGGCTCTCGACAGCACGCCTGACCGCCTGTCTGCTGTCGAACAGGCCTGGCAGCAGCTGGCCGCGGCAGCCGGCACCCGGTTGCGGACGCTGCGGATGGACATCGACCACGAATCGTTCACCACTCCGTCGAATGCTGAGCAGCTCATGACGCTGCTGAACGACCCCGACACGTGAGAATCCCGGTGTCCGCACCCGCACCACGCAGCACCGTGACCCCTGACAGAACCACTGAAAGAGGAGCTTATGAATCCCTTCGATGACGACTCCGGCACCTTCCTCGTCCTCACCAACGCGGCCGGCCAGCACAGTCTGTGGCCGACGTTCGCGGCGGTGCCCGACGGCTGGACTCCCGTCTACGGTCCCACCGACCGCCATGACGCGCTCGTCTGGACTGATGAGCACTGGCCTGACATCACTCCGCGCACCCCGCAGGCATGATGAGCTTCTTCCTCCGCTGGGGGATCGACGTCACTCTGCTGCGCAGCAATCGGATCTTCCGGGCGCTGTTCATCGGCCGAATGCTCACGGTGTTCGGCCTGTCCATGCTGGTCGTCACCGTCAATGTGCAGATCTATGCGCTGACCGGTTCATCACTGCACATCGCCTTGGTCAACTCTGTGCTCGGAGTCTGCTCGGTGGCCGGGTCGTTCATCGGCGGGTCGATCGCCGACCGGGTGGACAGGCGCATCGTCATCCTCGTCACCCGTGGGCTGGCGGTCTTCGGATTCGCAGCCCTGGCGCTCAACGCGATGCTGCCGGAGGCCTCCCTTGCAGCCATCTACGTCATCACCGCTTTCGATGCGGCGATCGGCTCGGCCGGGGCGGCTGCCTTCGGGGCGGCGATTCCTGCGGTGGTGCGGGCTGAGGAGCTGCCGGCCACCGGAGCGATCATGGCACTGAGCATCGACCTCGGGGCGGCAGCGGCTCCGGCACTGGCCGGTGTGCTCATCGCCCGCTTCGATCCGGCGCTCGTGCTGTGGATCGTCGTCGGCCTCGGGATCGTGTCGTGGCTGACGATCTGCCGGATCCCCGCACTGTCGCCCGAACCAGCAGACGAGCCCGCCCCGCCCACACCAGCCGGCTCCGGCGCAGCGGTACCGGCCGCGTCGCCGCTGACGGACGCTCAGCAGCCGGACGCCTCACCGGCAGGCAGCACCGCACCGATGATCGGCTGGCTGCGCGGGCAACTGCGGCAGCTGCGCACTCACACCGCTGAGGCGTGGGCATTCTCCCGCCGTGACCGCGTCGTCGGCACGGTGCTGCTCATCGGTTTCATCCAGATCCTGTTCGCCTCGCCGTTCGTCCTCATTCCCGAATTCGTCGCCACCGCACTCGGCGGCGGCAGCGCTGAGGTCGGTCTGCTCTACAGCGCCCCAGCCTGCGGTGCGCTGCTGGCAGGGCTGAGCAGCGGGTGGATCGCCCGGCGGTCCCGCCTGTCGGTCATCGTCGTTGTCGTCTTCACCGCCTCGGCGCTCGGAGTCGCGGCGTTCGGTCAGAGCACATCGCTGTGGCCGGCGTTCGCCTTCCTCGCCGTCGTCGGCGCCGGCGATGTCATCGGGGAGATCCTGCGCTTCACGATCATCAGCTCCCGCACCCCCGACCGGCTGCGCGGGCGCATCACCGGTCTGTGGCAGGCGCAGGCCACCGTCGGCGATACCCTCGGCGGTCCCCTGCTGTCGCTGGCAGCCCGCGTCCTCGGCGCCGGGGCTGCGATCAGCATCGGCGGTGTCATCGCCGCTGTCCTCACATGCGCACTGCTGACCCGGTCTGCGGTGCGCGGACACGTCCATTCGAATCGAGAGAAAGAACACGCATGACCACCGAATCGCACCCGGAGAACCCCCAGCTGACCACCGGTCTTGTGCCGCGCGAACCGCGCGGCTGGTGCACCACCAACCCGGAACCTGCCGAGGAGGACGAGCTGACCGCCGGCTACTCCTTCGACCTGCGGCCGCGCACCCTCACCGTCGTCGCCCGCGCCGAGCTCTCCGCCACGCTCGCACGGATCCGCTTCACCGCCGATGACGGGTTCGCCGGCTTCCCGGCAGTGGCACCGGAGGACCACTTCAAGCTGTTCTTCGACACCGCCGAGGACGGTTCACCGGTGCTGCCGACCCTGACCGAGGGACGCTGGTCACCGCGCGGACTGACGTACCGTGACTACACGGTCCGCTGGTTCGACGCCGAGGCGGGTCTGCTCGACGTCGATTTCGTCCTCCACGATCACGGTGTCGCCGGCCGCTGGGCTGCCAGCGCCGCCCCCGGTGACCGGCTCGGTGCGCTCGGACCGCGCGGGGCGTTCCTCATCAAGGACGTCTACCCGTGGTATGTCCTCGCCGCGGATGAGACCGCTCTGCCGGCGCTGGCCCGCTGGGTGGAGGGGCTACGCGACGGGGTGCCGGTGTGCGCCTACATCGAAGTCGACGGCCCGCAGTCGCATATCGCCCTGCCGACGCGCGCTGACCTCACCACCGTCTGGTGCCACCGCAACGGAGCTCCTGCCGGCAGCACCGAGCTGCTGAGCGAAGCGATCATCGCCCACGACTATCCCGACCGTGAGGGATTCGTGTGGGTGGCCGGTGAGGCCCTGTCGATCCGCGCGGCGCGGCGCTTCGTCAAGGAAGCCGGCTTCTCCCGCGACCACTGGGACGTCGACGGCTACTGGCGCCGCGGCACTGTCAACCACGACCACCACACAGAACCGGCCGACGGCTGAGCCGGCACCATGGACGAACCGATGACACGCGTGCTCATCTCGCTGCCCGGCACCGGGCCTGCCGCCGCCCCGGCACTCATGTGCTTCCCACCGGCCGGTGCGGGCGCTTCGTTCTGCCGGTCCCTCACGGCCCGGCTGCCCGGGCCGGAGGGCGGGCAGCTGTTCTCCGCGGTGTGGGCCGTGCAGTATCCGGGACGCGAATCCCGCCAGCGCGAACCGCACACGTTCACCTGCTCTGAGCGCTCCGGTGAGGCCGCCGCCGCCATCCGGGCGCAGCTGAGCGGCAGTGCCGGTGTGGTGCTGCTTGGGCACAGTTTCGGCGCGCACGTCGCCTTCGACACGGCGCACCAGCTGACAACGGAAGGATTCCCGGTGGCCGGGCTCATCCTCTCCGGGTGTGCCGCGCAGGTTCCCGCGCCGGGTCACCGCCTGCATCCGGACCCGCACACCTCCACCGCCGAGGCGCTGCTCACCTGGGTGCGTGAGCTCGGCGGCCTGCCCGCCGCGCTCCTCGCATGCGACGAGCTCCTCGCTCTCACCGAAGCTGCGCTGCGCGCCGACCTCATCGCCGCCGAAGCTCCCGCAGCCCCGGCCGCAGCCGTGCTCGATGTGCCGCTGCTGCTGCTCAGCGCAGACGATGACCCGCTGGTCCCGCCGGCGGCGATGGACTACTGGGCAGCGCGCACACGCGCCGGCGTGACGCGGGCAAGTCTGCACGGCGGTCATCATGGGCTGCTGCGCGATGTCAGCTGGCAGCACACCGCAGCTGCCTGGCTCGACCGGCTCCCCACCGGTGACGGCGCGGTGTCTGCCGGAACGAGGCGGCCATGACGGCTCCGTCCTGCATCCCAGCCGGCACCTCGGGAACCGGCACCGCCGCCCCAGCCGCCGCCTCTGCCCCGGCGGCTCTCCGCCGCCGGCGTCTTCGCCTGACGCTCATCACGGCCACGGCCGCCGTGTGCGTCCTGCTCGCCGCGGCAGCCAGTGTGGCCTTCGGCTCGCAGCCGCTGCCGCTCAACCAGGTCCTCACAGTGCTGCGCGAACCCGCCGCTGCCGGACCTGACGCCGCCGCCGTCGTGTGGGGGCTGAGGATCCCGCGCACCATCGTCGGACTCATCGCCGGCGCCGCACTCGGTCTCGCAGGCGCGCTCGCCCAGGTGCACACCCGCAATCCCCTCGCCGACCCCGGGCTGCTCGGCGTCACCTCGGGAGCGGGGTTCGCGGTCATCGCCGGGATGGCGTTCTTCGGCCTCGACGCGCCGCTGCAGTACGTGTGGTGCGCCCTCGTCGGTGCCGTGCTCAGTGGGGCGCTCGTCCTGCTCATCGCCGGACGGATCCGCGCCTTCGGCCCGATCACGACGATCGTGCTGACCGGGGCGATCACGAGTGCACTGCTCGGGGCGGCATCGACGGCGATCGTGCTGACCCATGAGGAGATCATGCGCTCCTTCCAGGGCTGGTCGACCGGCGCGCTGGTCAACCGGCAGCTCGATCTGCTGCCGGCGGTTGCCCCGCTGCTGGCCGCAGGGATCGTGCTGACTCTTGTGAATCTGCCGGCCTGGCCGGGCCTGGCGCTCGGCGATGAGCTGGCAGCCGGGCTCGGCCGCAATGTCGCGGCCGACCGGACCATCGGCATCAGCGCGATCGTCGTGCTGGCTGCCGCGGCAACGGCGATCACCGGGCCGCTGGCATTCATCGGGCTGCTGAGCCCCCATGCCGCCCGGCGTCTGGTGCCCGATGCGCCGATCGCCGCGGTGCTGCTGACCGCGCCGGTCGGGGCGATCCTCCTGCTGACCGCCGACGTGCTGGGCCGGGTGGCCGTCGCCCACGGCGAGCTGCCGGTTGGGGTGGCGATCGCGCTCATCGGCGCGCCGGTCTTCGTCGTCATCGCCCGGGCGGTGACCCGATGACCCCGGGCAGCCGCGAGGGCATCCGCGCCCGAGGCGGGCTCACCCGGCGTGTCCTCGTCGCCTGTGTGTTCGGCTGCGTCGGCATCGTGTTCGCGCTGCTGTCGCTGTCGACCGGGGACGTCGATGTGCCGATTCCCGAGGTGGTGCGCGCCGTCCTCGGCCTCGACGCCGGTGCCGGCAGTTTCGTCGTCACGCAGCTGCGGGCGCCGCGGGTCATCGGGGCGATCATCGTCGGGGTGGGGCTCGGGGCTGCTGGGGCGATCACCCAGTCGCTGCTGCGCAATCCGCTCGCCAGCCCCGACATCATCGGCGTCACTGCCGGCGCCAGCACCGCTGCTGTCCTCGCTTTGGCCAGTTCGAGTGCGCTGCTGAGCGTCCAATCCTGGATCGCCGGCCTGCCGGTCCCCTTGGCCGCGCTCGCTGGCGGACTCATCGCCGGCAGCCTCGTCCTCGCGCTGGCGTGGCGGCGCGGCCTGGCACCACACCGGGCGGTGCTCGTCGGCCTGGGGGTCAACGCCGGTTTCGGAGCGGCAACCTCATGGGTGCTGCTGCACGCCGACCTGCCCGGACTGGCCTCCAGCCTCACGTGGCTGACCGGTAGCCTGAATCAGGTGCGCACCGAGATCTTCGCCTCGGTCGCGCTCATAATCGCGATCATCCTCGTGCTGCTCGTGCTGCTCGGCCGCACACTCGCGCTGCTGCGCTATGACGTGCGGATCGCCGGCGGGCTGGGCATTCATGTGCCGCGCGGTCAGCTCATGCTGCTCATCGCAGCGATCGGCTTAGCCGCGGTCGTCACGGCGGTCGCCGGGCCTGTGCCCTTCGTCGCCTTCGCCGCCCCACAGATCGCGCTCGCGGCGACGCGCACCGAAGGTCCGCCGGTGGCCGGCGGGGCGCTGGTGGGCGCGGTCATGATGCTCACCGCCGACTTCGCTGCCGTGCGTCTGTTCTCCTCAGCACTGCCAGTGGGTGTCATCACCTCGTTCATCGGCATCCCGGTGCTGCTGTGGCTGCTGCTGCGCACCCAGCGGCCGAAGGGGCGCTGATCCGGTGATGCTCGATTCGCTCCGCTGGCAGCCAGGGTGCCTGCCGGGGACGGCCGTGCCGGTCTGGCGACTGCGGCCAGCCGCATCGGAGCCGGACATATCAGCGCCTGACGAATCAGAGACAGCTGCGTCAGCGTCGGGTGCTTCATGGCCGGACGCATCGTCGTTAGCCGCGCCGGAACTGGCCCTCGCCTCGTCGCAGGCGATCGGCGACTGGGCGGCAGCCCAGGCTTTCGTGCTGTCGCGGGATGAGCGCGCCCGCGCAGCACGATTGGCGACGGCCTCCCTCACCCGCCGCTGGGAGGCAGCCCATGTGCTGCTCCGGTGGACCATCGCAGCGCACCTGAACGCCTCACCAGGCGAGCTGAGCTTCACGCGCACCACTGCCGGCAAACCGGTGCTCGGCGGGCCTTTCACCGGGTCAGCGACGTTCTCACTTGCCCACTCCGGTGAGTGGATCGTCATTGCGGTGATGCGCGGGAGGCACTGCGAGATCGGCGTGGACGCAGAGCTGCTGGTGGCGCCATCGACCGCAGTCGAGCTCGGCAGCGCCTTCACTCCTGCCGAGCAGGCCGAACTGAGCAGACTGCGCGGCTCCGCATTCGCACGCGCAGCAACCCGGCTCTGGACTCGCAAGGAGGCGTATCTCAAGGCGCTGGGCACCGGGCTGCTGCGTGACCCCTCTCGTGACTGCATCGGCACCCGGCCGGTGCCCCGCATCCCGGCCGGCGCCCCTGCCGGCACCGTGATCGCAGATCTGCCGATCCTGCCGGGCAGCAGTGCGCTCGCTGCACTGTGCGTCACCGGCCGGTCCGCCGGCAGCTGAGACAGCGGACAGCTGCCCTGCCCGAGGTCGGTGCCGCGATCTCTGCGTCACGCTCAACCCTTCAAGCGTGAACGAACTCGATCGTCGTCGCCGTACTCGGCGCGAGGTCGATGACGAGCCGCCCGTCTTCAGCGGACTTCACGCCGCTGCCGGAGTCGGCGAACTCGGCGAGTTCCCGGTAGCCGGTCTCGCTCTGCGCGGCATTCGACGGCGCGTGGATCTGCGCGGCGCGTTCGGCGGTGAAGCCCTCTGGGACGGTCACGGTCACCTCGCGGTTGCCGTACTGGGCGGCGTCGGCGCTGTTGACGATGGTGACGATGTAGGAGCCCTCAGTGCGCACGGCGTAGGCGTACGCGTCGCGGCCGGAGGCTTCGCTGCCGGAGACGGCGACATCATGGAAGGTCCCGCCCACGCCGATCTGGGCGAGCCGTAGGCCCTGGAAGTTCGGCTGGGTCAGCACCTCACCGTCGCCGTCCTCGGCGGTGCCCTCGGCGGAGCAGACGACCGACATCGGTGCTCCGCCGCGGCAGGCGCCGAGCATCGAGTGCATGTTCATCCGCTCGACGCCCATCTCAGCAGCATGCAGCACGTAGTCGACGGTCCACAGCGCCGAGGCGTGGGTGCGGGAGGTGTCGTTGGTGCCCGGGCAGCTGGTCGGCCCGGTCTCCTCGACCCATAGGGGGATGTCGGCGGCCGTGGCCTTGTCGAGCCCGATCGACAGGAGGCGTTCGGCGCTGTCGTGTGCGAGCGGGTTGACGAGGTTCTCCCATTCGGGCCCGCGCCCGGGGACTACGTCCGAGGTGCATTCGTAGGTGGCATACCAGTGCTGGCTCAAGGCGACGGTCTCGTCGAATCCGGCATCGAGGAACGCGGTCATCCATGAACCTTCGGCCACGCCGGGGCCGACGAGGCTGACGTCGTTGCCGACGCGCTGTTCGATCGCTGAGCGGTAGGCCTCGACCTGAGTGAGGTAGGCGTCCTCATCCCATTCTGCGGTGTCGCGGATCTTGAGCCCCTCGCGGTGGTCGGCGGTGAACCCGTTGGGTTCATTGCCGATCGACACCGCCAGCAGGTGGGATCCGAAGGCCTGCTTCGCATGAGCGACCATGTCGGCCCCGCGCTCCGGGTCGTAGTCTCCCAGTGGGATGCCGAGAGTCACACTGGCATTGACCTTCTCAACCGTACGGGCAACGCGGCTGAGATCGTCCGGGGTCACTGCAACCTTGCCAGCCGGCGGCAGCTCCCCCGACGAAGTCCAGAACATGCCCCGGTCGAGCTGGTTGCCCCCGAACCGCAGGCCAGGGCTGCCGAGTTCGGCCAGCACTTCGTCGAGGTTCCCGGCGTCAGGGTCCCAGCGCGGATCGGTCAGGTCCGTGGCCTCGAAGGAGATGCCGATGTTGTCAGCTGACAGCGCAGTACTGGAGGGATTCGCGCTGACGTCCACGTCCACTGGATCGGGGCTGGGCGCATCAGAGCCGAGATCCTGCACAAAGGGCACGACTGCGTCGCCGGCATCTTCCAGGCCCGATGCCTCGTCTGTGCCACCGCGTTCCTTCCCGTTGGTGCAACCCGAGACGAGGAAGGTGACGGCAAGCGCCGATGCCGCTCCGGTTCTGAAGAATCGGGATCTGGGTGAGGTTGTCACAGGTGCTGCTGGTCGGCGTTCGCCGCGTAGTCCTTCACGGTGTCGTCCTTGAAGGCCTTGCGGACGCTCTCGAGTTCATCTTCGTCGACCTTCACGTATGACTGGCCATCGGATGATCGGCCGACGCCTGCGATCGGAGCGGTGAAGAAGTCGATGTCGTCGCTGCGGATATCGCGCATCGCCAGCGCATACCGGGAGATCGCTGAGGAATGCAGTCCCGAGTCCAGGTACATGTACGGCGAGAAGTCCCGGACCATGCCGGTCACCTTGTTCGGGTTGGACAAGGTATCGGCGTCGACGATCTTGCCGAAGAGAGAGGACATGAACTCCTGCTGGTTGCGGGCACGCTGTAGGTCTCCGTCGGCGAACTGCTTTCGTGCGCGAACGAAAGCCAGCGCTGCTTCACCGTCGAGGTGGTTCGTCCCAGCCTTGAAGCTGTGACCGCCGCTCGAGAACGCCTGCGAGGATTCGACATCGACACCGCCTACCGAGTCGGTGAGTAGCTGGAAGCCCTCGAAGTCGATCATCGCCACGTGGTTGATCGGCGCCCCGATGAAGTCCTCAATAGTGCTGACGGCGAGCGGCAAGCCTCCATACGACAAGGCCGCGTTGATCTTCGCCTTGCCGTGACCTTCGATATCGACCCAGGAGTCACGCGGGATCGACATGAACTGGATGCTCGAACGATCCTCCGGGACGTGGGCAACCATGATGGTGTCAGAGCGGAGTCCGCGCGAGTTCGAGAAGTCCACCTGGTCCATGGGCTCGTCTGCGCCGAGCACGAGGACGTTCATCGCACCGCCGTCGACCGGCGGCGGTGTCTTGTCACCGAAAACATGCTCGTCAGGGATCGTGTTCGAGTTCTTGTCAAAGGTCCGGCCAAGGTACCACGCATATCCGCCAACACCGGCGACAAGCACGAGAGCGAGAACCAGGAACCCGAAAAGGATCTTGCGAGCAGGGCTGCCCCGCCTGCGCCGGGGTCGACGGCTGTCGTCCTTAACACCGCTGGGCGGTTGAGGTTGTGTTTTCGTCAACAGATCTCCTTGGAGAGAATCATCTATCATCTTCGGTAACCGGGAGCGACACCGCATGCCCGCGAGCCTACGTGCATCAGTTGTTTCCCAATTCCCAACGGTATGACCACTAAACGATCACAGCCGTTACCTGCGCGTGAATCGCAGACCAGTGAACTTCGCTCCGTGTACCGTCTCGGTCAGAGTGCCAACGCCGCGGAGCGCTTCCTTCCATGCCTGGATCATGAGCCGTTCTTCTGCGCGTATAGTGTCGTCCACCAGAATCAGCGCGCCTTCAGCGAGGTGGTCTGCGACAGCAGGGAGAGCCGGATAGCGCGAAAGCACCCCGGAGGCCCCGGGTGGCCCGTCGACAACGACAACGTCAAGCGTGCCTAGAGAGATCCCGGACAGATCGTAGTAGTCGGTGGGCAGCTGGCTGGAGTCGAGACAGTCAGGAACAGCGGTCGCAGACCACGGTTTCAACTCTGCGCAGTGGATGTCGACATAATCACTTGCACCGGCTTCGGCAGCGAGTGCTGCTGTCTGATCGGCGAAATGAGAGATGTGGTCGACCGAAATGCAGCTGCCGCTGCCGCGCTTCTTCAAAGACAGCGCTGCCCACAGCGAGGTCAGCCCGCTGCCCAAGTCCAGAATCCTGCCAGCGCGTCCAGAATCGAGAATCTCGCCGCAGAGCGCGACGAGAAGCCCGGGGGTCGCCGACCATCCACCGGTCACGGGCGTTGCCACGGTATCGATACCGACGGTTCGCGTCAGCTGCTGGTAATCGCGCGTCTCCTGGGGGATGGCCTCGAGGGCAACCCGCAGCTGCGTACTCATGCTCTGGAGAGCGGAGAAGTGCTCGCCTTCGATCTCTCCCAGCTGTTCCAGGCGTCCTGACGCATCTCCAACACTCTGTTGGAGTGATCTCAGAGCTGTCGAGACCGTATGGACTTCTGACCGAATTGCATCGGCCTCGCTGCGCGCAATGTCTGCAGCACGGCAGGCACTTGCGGTCTTGGAAACCAGCTCAGCCAACTGATCGGTCACTCTCTGATGAG
The DNA here is from genome assembly GCF_042429315.1 of Brevibacterium otitidis. Taxonomy (NCBI): domain Bacteria; kingdom Bacillati; phylum Actinomycetota; class Actinomycetes; order Micrococcales; family Brevibacteriaceae; genus Brevibacterium; species Brevibacterium otitidis. The sequence goes on from NZ_JBHMAU010000129.1 coordinate 43,176, forward strand.
CGGCTTTCACAATCCGTGAGGTTTCGAGCAGTTCGCTTCGGATATTGGAGTATCCGGCCGTTGCCGCTTCATGAGACTCCCACACCGCACTGTGCACGTTAACGGCAGCTTCACGAGCCCCTGCAGCAGCGGTTTGCACCTCGGACAGAACGGCTCTATCCGATTCGCAAGTCGATAGCAGGTTATGGAGCGCTTCTCGGGTCGAAGCAGCAGTCTCATCGCCTGATTCTCGCGCTGCTGCGATGTCCTTACGGATAGTCCGGGCTGCAGAATCAATCGACTCCCGGAGGACAGCAGACATCGCGTGGGACTGTGATTCGCCGCCAGCGGCCAACCGATCCACGGCCGTCTGGAGCCGTGCAGATTCTGCCTTGAGAAGTTCTTCGATCTCGTTGGCGCGAGACTGTTCTCCATGCTCTAATGCCTGCAGAGCCGTCATTGCCCGGTTAAGAAGATCTTCGGCAGCCCGGAACTCTTTCCTTCTTGCCCTCTCGGTTCTCCGATGGAGCTGGGTGAAGTTTTCAGACTGCTCTCCGAGACCTGCACCAAGCTGCTGGAGGGACGCCTCAAGTAGAACGAATGACGCATTAAAATCCACAAACTGGGCTGTAGCCGCGTCTCTGAGCTCTGTAACCACCTGAGAAACCTCGTCGCATCGCCTGTTGATCCGCTGCCGAATAGCGATCGCGTCCGCACGGGCAGTACTAGATTGGGACCGATTCTCCGCCGCCACGCCTTCGAGAGCCAGGTGGAGGCTCTCAACAACGCTCTTCATCCGCTCCAGATCCGCTGACACTGCTCCGCGCATCGCCTGATGGGCGTTCGTCAGCTTCCGGTGCAGGTCATTGGACATTCGCACTCGCTGGTGATTGGCGATTTGGCCGGCTGCGAATGCCAGACCGCCGATACCAACACCGAATGCCGACAAGAGAGTGCTGCCCGCGGCTATGCCAGCGGCAAGCAGGAACCCAGCTATGAGGGCTCCGCCTGTGGAGCCGAGCAGCGAGAGCTGGTAGCACTTACGCGTGTTCATAGGGAAACCTCAGCGAGTCTGGTGAGAACGGCCCGGACAGACGAGTCGTCGTGCAGATCGGAGGCGAAGTCGAGCCGGCTTCCAGACAGGATGCTACCCCGCTCGACAACACCCCAGATCAGTTTTCCGGCAGATGCGTACTCAGCATACTTTGACGGCAGGAACGGATTGAGCAAGAGACCATGAGAGCGCGAGTCGGCATCGATGACAAGCAGAACATCGTGGCGAGCAATCTGCCCGAGATACTGCAGATACGGGACTGTCCCGTGCACCTCTACCCAGTCCTCAAGCCTCAGCTCGCGGATCGCCCGCAGAAGGTCGTCCTTCTGATCGGTGTAGAAGGAGAATCGCAGACAATTCTTCGCCGTCTTTGGCAACGCGGCAAACTGTTTCAGCACTGTGCCCGCTCCGCGGTTCGCATAGAAAGAACCGAAGTACCCGATCGTCACTGGCATGCCGGCCTTTCGAGTCCGAGGCTCAGCCGCAGCAGATTCCGCACTCAGCAACCAGCGCGGCGTGCGCGGGTGCGCTGCTACGACCGCCTTGTCTTCGACGGCCTCACGGTGGCGGGGCTCGACACCGTAGTCGAGCATGTAGTTCATCTGATGGACATTGGTGAACATCACTGAATCGGCCAGGGAAAAGACGACATCTTCAGCAAACTTGAACAGCGTCACCGGTTCGGCTGGGAACCCCCGCTCCCTGAGAGCCCTCTTCAGCTCGGCGCTGGCGGCACCGTCTGTGACGGCACCTGGCCGCAGCACACCCGCAACATCGAACGCGATCGGATCGGAAAACTCGGCCTCCCATTCGCAATCCGGCCTCCGCAGCTTGATGAGAGCGGCCAGGAAATGCGATGCCGGCCACATCGAACGACTGTACAGCCGCTTCTGCGGACCGTTTTCTTCCTCCAGCTTCAGAAAGGCCGCCCAGCCCTTCTCACAGAATTCTTCGATAGCCGCCCACGACGTGAAAACATTCGGCGCGTCAACAGTTTCATGGTGGCCGAAGAAGATGCGGGCCCGCTGGTAGAGATCATGGTCGGCACTGCGAACGGAAGACATGTCGTTGGAGATCACGTTCCAGCGAGCACCAGATTCGATGATCCGTTTGAGAGCTACGACTGAGCTCGCATCCGCATAAGGTACGAAGTTGAAGCAGACGGCGAGCCGGTCTGAGCCAGTATTGAGCAAGTGCCATGGGTAGTAGCTGAGGTCGGCCGCTTCTACCGCATCGATGACGCGCTGGATCTCCTCAGGGTTCTGAGCCAGGTATCGCTTCGTGAAGAGTGCTTGCGAATGGAGCATCGTGCGCACAACCGCGGCCATTGGCTTGTTACTGCCCTGTAATGTCCGGTCCAGGTGCCGTATAACTTTGAGCCGCTGGTCGACAGCGAAATCGAACGACATCGCTTGGCGGGACATCGACCCCTCTCGCATCATACGGAAGTACGTGGCACCGGCGTGGGCGGGGTCTGTCGAGAGCTTTAGGTCGAAGTCGTGGAAGAGCACCGGGTAATAAGCCACATCTTCACCGCTGCGAAGATCTTCATCGAACTCCAGTCTGCGCGCAACATCGATCGGCAACAGCTTGCACACTGCAAAGCCGAGAGGCCGATGAAGGTCTACCGGATCGTTGATGCCGCGGGGCGCCTCACGAATACTGTCTGCGATGGCCGAACCGAGGTGACGACCTGTGTTCTCCTCCACGTCTTCTACCGTTGCCAACGGCACTACGCCCGGCTCTGCCGCAGCAACGAGAGCCTCAAGAAAGTTCGGTGAGATCCAATCGTCTACGTCGAGAAAGGTGACACCACGTCCCCGCGCTTCTCGGATGCCGGTATTTCTCGCTCCCGAAAGCGTGGCCTTTTCCTGAAAGATGATGCGGTAGTTCACGCCCCCGGGCTCATCGAAGGTCTCGGCCACGAGCTCCGGAACGGAATCCACTGGACCGTTGACGACGACGAGCACTTCGAAGCGACCGCGATCGAGAATCTGCGCTTTCACCGATTCCAGGCAAGGCCTGATCCACTCCGCGCCCAGATAGCTTGGAATTACTAAGGTGACATCGCACGACGACTTAACCGGTTCGCTGCTGCTGTGGACGACAGCACCGTGTTCAGTCACAACAGCTTCAGTTGCCGCTGAGCCCCTACCCTCATCGCACATGTTACTCCCCCTTACGCGAATCAGCAGAAGCTCCAGCAGGCGCGGACGGATCGCCCAGAGCTTTGCGAGGCGACAAGAGTGCTGCGATTGCTGAGACGCTGTACTCAGCCGCGTGACCGTCTCCGAAGGGATTGATCGCCTCCGACATCTCGCGGTAGGCATCGGGATCTTCGAGCAGGCGGTCGACCTCGGATTCAATCCGGTCAGGCTGTGTGCCGATGAGCCGCGCCGTGCCCGCCTCGACGGCTTCGGGACGTTCCGTATTCTCGCGCATCACGAGAACCGGTTTGCCCAGGGTCGGGGCTTCTTCCTGAAGACCACCCGAATCGGTCAAGACGACATGCGAGCGGGCGATCAGGTGCGAGAACTCGCCGTAACCCACGGGCTCGATCATGAGAACGTTGTCGAGGCCTCGGATATGAGGTTCGATGGCGCCGCGAACTGCCGGATTCCGATGCGCTGGCCACACAATGGACACGCCTGGGTGCTTACGGGCGATTGCGCTGACAGCCGCTCCGATGTTGTTGACTCCCTCTCCGAGGTTCTCTCTGCGGTGAGCGGTCAGGAGCACAACACGGCGGGACGAGTTGTAGAGCTCGGTCACCGCTGCCTCAGAGAACTCAGCTGGCTGTTGGACTGCCCACTGCAGCGCATCGATCACGGTGTTGCCCGTCATGACGATGCTGTCGGAAGCGATTCCCTCAGCCAGCAGGTTGTTCTTCGACTTTTCGGTAGGCGCAAGGTGCAGTCGAGCGATCTGCGATACAAGCTTCCTATTCGCCTCCTCTGGGAACGGAGACATGATGTTACCGCTGCGCAGACCCGCCTCCAGGTGAACCACAGGTATCTCGCGGTTGAATGCTGCAACGGCCGCGCCCATCACCGTTGTGGTATCACCCTGCACCAGGACAGCGGCAGGTCGATGCTCAGCATAGACGGCATCCATCTTCGCAATAACACCAGCAGCGATCTCATTCAGCGTCTGGCCGGCACGCATGAGGTTCAGATCAACATCAGGGGTGATGCCGAAGACGCTGTTCACCTGGTCGAGCATTTCACGGTGCTGTGCAGTGACGACGGAGATCGGACGCAGCTTCTCAGAGGCTTCCAGCGCCCGGATGACCGGAGCAACTTTGATGGCTTCCGGCCGAGTTCCATATACGACCATGACTGGGATTCTCTGATCAGTCACAGAAAACCACCCTTCTTCATTTCGATTGAGTTCACAATTTCGTCTGCAATGGATTGATAATCAGTGGCCCTGTAGTGATAGGGAGCGGTTCCCCACTGATTCGCAGTCGACATCCGCAGATCTTCTGCCTGTCGCCTTATATGGCTCTTCAGAGTTGAGTGTGGGTTGATGCGTCCAGGCCGCCAGCGATGAGCAGCATGCGGAGTCGGTAGTTCTCGAGGTTGCGGAATCCGCGAGCGATCCGCC
>NZ_JBHMAU010000013.1:0-1466 GCF_042429315.1 Brevibacterium otitidis
TAACGTCGGCTTCAGGCACCGGTGTTGCCAGCCACCGGTAGTAGGGCTGGCGGGAGAGCTTCAAAACCCGACACGACACCGCCACGGGGATCCCGTCGGCGGCGACCTCTCTCACGAGCGGGCAGAGCCTTTTGACGGCAGATTCGCCTGCGACAAATAGGCAGCGGCCCGGCGCAGGACTTCGTTCTCCTGCTCCAGCAAGCGGTTACGTCGACGCATCTGCCGTAGTTCGGCTGACTCGCAGGTGGTCTTTCCGGGCTTGTTGCCGGCATCGATGTCTGCTTGGCGCAGCCATTTCGCGATGGTGCCTTCGTGGACTCCGAAGTCTTTGGCGATCTGTCCGANGTTGGGGTCAGGTCCGGTAGCTCTTCATCCGAGTAGCGGCTTCTAGGATGAGCCACGTCGTGACAGCGTGAACGATTGCACCTGCTATCACGACCGGGGTCGGTACTGTGAATCCAATATAGATCAGAGGCACAGTTACGACGAGAATCGCTGTCGCAATGGTTGAACCGACAAGGCAGATCAGGAGTTTGGTGACAGTAGAGATTCGACGGCTGACCTGCGGTGCTATCTCATTGTCCGAGTGAGTCGAGGGCCGGGTGTTCATCATTGGTGACCTCCAGTCACGCCGTACAACGAAGTTTAGCTGGAGCGGAATTGGTGATGGCCGAAGAATTTTGGGTGTCCCTCATGGCACCTTGCGTCCGCCAATTAGTCGACCTCGTTCCTCTGCATTTGGTCCACCAGCTGATGTGCAATCTGATTCCTGGATGCAGCTTGGGTACCTTGCTACCGTTACCGTCGGCCCACAGGCCAACGCGATTCCGAAAGAAGTGTCTACCATAACCACTTGAATTCCCATAGCATCCTTTAGTGCGAACAAATTCCACACTTCCTGAAACCTTGCCTCTGCGCTTGGACGGTTTCGCGGCGGTCACTGACTGAGTGCACGCTGAAGACAGTCGGGAAACAAGAGATCGCGCGTTAGGATATTCGATCAGAATAGATTCTCCCGCGCGGAGCGTTCTCGCTATCGGGGGAAGTTCTGCCGGAGCCTCGATGAAGAACTCGTGTGTGTCGTTCTTCAACTGCTCCCTCGAATGATCATCAGGGAGGCGACCTCCGGGAGACAAAAACTTGAAATCTGTCCTCTCGTGAACAGTTCTAGGTGACGCGGACGCCGCCATTGGTTGTGAGGCGGCGAGGCTGGGACTGGGGAAAAGGGAGAGTGTCAATAGGATTGCTGTGAGATAAACCAACTTGGCTTTCATGGCCGTCCAATTCTGCGGGGAGGAAAGCTACTGCGACGGGGATCACAGTGTTCTCACTGTAGCCGGGCCCTCCGAGCGTGTCAATATGGGGCTCTTCAGAGTTGAGTGTGGGTTGATGCGTCCAGGCCGCCAGCGATGAGCAGCATGCGGAGTCGGTAGTTCTCGAGGTTGCGGAATCCGCGAGCGATCCGC